>CANQDX010000004.1 GCA_947594065.1 uncultured Clostridia bacterium | reverse complement strand
TATTATACCAAAAAGTTTTTCTTATGGCAATGATTATGAATCGTTTTATAATTTTTCTTTTCCAATTTTTTAATGTATTTTTAGTTTTAGAATTCTCAAAAATGAATTTAATTTATTTTTGACGTATGGTATAATTAATGCGGAGGAAATAAATTATGAAAAAATGGTTGATAATATTATTAATAGTTGTTTTTATTTTAATTGGATTCTTAGCTGGATTTTTAATTTACCAATATTCTTCAAATGGGAGAACAGTAACTTATAGAAATGATTTATATTCTAATGACTTGGTAGATTCTGCTAAGCTTGATAATGAAGTAAAAGAATATTATTCTTCTCTAAATAATTTTAATACTAGTAATATAACTACAATTGAAATAGTAAATGGAGGCTTTTTACCTGAAGGAGAGACTTTAAAAAAAGTAACTCTTAATAAAGAAGAAATGTATTCTATATTCAATATACTTGAAAATATAACATTTTCAAGTATAACTTGTGACGGTTTAGCAGATTATTTTATAAAAATAAATACTCAGGAAAAAGAAAACGCTTATACTTATGGCTTAGAAATGTACAATAGCGGTTATCATATTACAACTGTTATAAATGAAAAATCAAATGAAGCTATTTTATCATCTACACAACGAAATGAAATAAATAAAATTATAAATAAATATTTTGGTAAATAAAAATGCATAGCATTCATATTTTTCTACGGTTTAGTAGGAATGACTATTATAGCATTTGCCTTGATTATTGCAATAGTGGTAATTTTGAGCAAATAATAAAAGCACCACATTATGCTTTGCCGAGCTATGTGGTGTTTTATCGTAATTTATATGGTAGCACGCATTTCTGTGGCTCTCATTTTCTATCTTTATTATACATTAGTTTTTTAGTTCTGTCAAATACCACATTAAATATCTGTTCTTTCTTAATTTTCCACTTTTCCACCTTATAACTTAGTTGCAAACATTCCTAGTATAAATCCTAATATATTTCCTAATGCTGGGAATCTTCCTTTATATAAATTGTTGGATTCTGGAAGTAGTTCTCCTGATACGATATAAAGCATTGCTCCTCCTGCAAAGGCTAAACACATTGCAATTATTGTTTGAGAAATAGAACCCACTAATGCGCCAAAAAAAGCACCAATTCCAGTAGTTACACCTGACATAACAACATAAAAAATGACTTTAGATTTCTTCATTCCTCCACTTTTCATTGGTACTCCCATACTTATACCTTCTGGTATATCGTGCAAGCAAATTGCAATTGCTAAAGAATAGCCCAACTTGATAGATGCTTCAAATCCAGATCCAATAGCTAATCCTTCCGGAAAATTGTGGAGTGCTAATCCAATACTTACTATAATTCCAGTTTTTAATAGATTTCCGGTGCTACTATTGGTTTCTATATGACTAAATTTTTTTTGTACTAAGATATCGCAAATAATCATACAGGCTACTCCAAATAGTACACCAATAATAGTATTGGATATACTTGTCATTTCTAGGCTTTCTGGAATTAAGTCAAAACATACAACTGCTAACATTAAGCCTGATGCTAAAGATAAAATAAAACTTAAGAATTTATTGGATGTACTTTTAAAGGAAACGCCGATAATTCCTCCTAAAGTTGTTCCAAAGGTTCCAAAAAATAATCCTAATAATGTTGTTTTAAATAAATAACTCATAAACTTTACCTCTTTAAAGTTTATGAGTTATGTTTTGAATTATGAATTTTATTCTTTTTATGGAAAAGAGAATTGTTTTATTTTCCATAATTTTCCATTTTTATTCTTCTTCTCCTTTTAGTCTTTCTGCTCTATCTGCTGCAATTAAGGAATCGATTAATTCGTCTAAATCACCATTTAAAAAGTTTTCGAATTGGAAAATGCTCATTCCTATTCTATGGTCGGTTATTCTTCCCTGTGGGTAGTTGTATGTTCTTATTTTTTCGCTTCTATCTCCGCTTCCTACCTGAGACTTTCTTGCATTTGCACGTTCAGCATCTTGTTTTGCTTTTTCTTGTTCATATAATCTTGATTTTAACATTCTCATTGCATATTCTCTGTTTTGTAATTGAGAACGTTCTGTTTGACATTCTGCAACCATTCCTGTTGGAATGTGAATTAATCTTACTGCTGATGATGTTTTGTTAATGTGTTGTCCACCTGCTCCTGATGACCTAAATACTTCCATTTTTATATCTGCTGGGTTAATTTCTATTTCTACGTCTTCAACTACTGGAAGTACTGCAACTGTAGCAGTTGATGTATGAATTCTACCACTACTTTCTGTATCTGGTACTCTTTGTACTCTGTGAACTCCACTTTCGAATTTTAACCTACTATATACACCTTTTCCTGTGACCATAAAAGATACTTCTTTGTAACCACCAAGTCCAGTTTCATTTTCGTTTAAGATTTCTAATTTCCAATGTTTTCTTTCTGCATACATTGCATACATTCTAAATAATGTTCCTGCAAATAGGGCTGCTTCTTCTCCTCCAGCTCCGCCTCTAATTTCACAAATTATATTTCTATCATCATCTGGGTCTTTTGGAATTAATAAAATCTTTAATTCTTCTTCTAATTTTGGAAGTTGCTCTTTAGCAGAATAATATTCTTCTTCTGCTAATGCTTTCATATCTGGGTCTTGCATTAGTTCTTCTGCTTCTTCCATTGATTGCTTTACTTTTTTATATTCTCTAAATTTTACTACTACATCTTCTAAGCTAGCGTGTTCTTTCATTGCTTTTTGCCATTCAGCTTGATTAGCAATTATTTCTGGGTCTGAAACCATTTTGGTTAATTCCTCATATCTCTTTTCAACTGCCTCTAATTTTTCAAACATAAAATTTCTCCTTAAATAAAAATCTATTGTTTATTATACAATAGATTTTTAGGTTTTTCAAGACATTTATAATTCTATTTTATTATATTTGAATTTTAGTGAATTTAAAATTTCTTCCTCTCTATTCGTACAAGTAAATATAATTACTTGCTTATCTGCATATTCATTTGATAAATATTCTAAAATATTTTTTAATCTTTCTGCGTCGTAGTATGCAAAAGCTTCATCTAGTATAATAGGCATATTTTCTTTTGTCATTTCCTTTATAGTTGCTAACCTTAATGATAGATATAGTTGATCAAGTGTACCAATACTTAAATTTTCGGCATTAATATATTCCCCTGTATTTTCTTCTACAATCATTTCTCCACTGGTATTGATGCTTACTCTTTTATATTTTCCACCTGATATTTTTTCCATTGTCAAAGATAATTCTTCTGTAAATTTAGGCGTAATTTGTTCTTTCATTTTATAATATGCTATTTCTAGGTATTCTAGAGTTCGTTTTATATTTTCTCTTTTTTCTTCTAGGTCTCTTTTTTCCTCTTGCAAGTCCTCTAGTTCTTCTTCTATATTAACTAATTTTTCTAGCTTTGGAAGGATAGTATTGTTATCAATTTCTAATGTATGCAAATTTAAAGTATCTTCGTTTATTTGTCTTTGCTTTTCATCTATTTTGTTTAGTAAATTGTCTAGATTTTCTATGTGATTTTCTTTTTGAATAGCAATTAATTTTTCTTCATAATTTTTTTTGGTTTCGTCTAAACTATTTATTTGTTGTTGTTTATTTTGTTCTAATATTTTAATTTTCTCTTCTATTTCTTTTTTCTTAGATTGTACTTTCTTTTCAGCTTTCTGTTGTTTTTTTAAGCAAAACATAACGTCTATAAAATAGCCTAACATTATGATTGCCATTCCAATTACATTTACAATACGATTTTTTATAAAGATAAAATTTAATATAATTAGTATAATAAGAAATGGTAAAATAATAATTTGTTTTTTACCTATTCTTTTTTTCTTTTCTATTTTATAATGTTCATTTTCACTTTTTGCCGTTTCGATTTCCTGTTTTATTGTATTAATCATTTCTTGTCCTATTTTAATTCGGCTTTCGTCTTCTTTTAATTTTTCTTTTTTTAGATTTGCAATTCTTAGCTCTTCTAATTCCTTTTGTTCTTTTTCGATATTCTCTCTTTTTTGTTTAATTGTTTCTTCTATATTAAATTTGCTTTCTTGATAGCTTTCTAGTTCTTTTTTTTGATTTAATAATTCTTCTATTCTGTTTTCTACAATGTTAATTGGTCTTTCTTTTGTATTGGCTGTTCCTACCTCATCATTTAATTTTTTCTTTAGTTTGTTTACAATTGTTTCATAAGAAGTATTATCGTCTCCAGTTCCTAGTATATTGGAGATTTTTTGGATTAATATATTTTGAGCTTTTTCATCTAATTTTACTTCTGCTTGTTTAGTAATAATGGATGATGTAAATATTTCTTCTTCAATTCCCACTTGGTCATAAAAGAATTGATTTCCCTTTGTTTTATCTATAGTAAAGTTTTTACTGATGTCTTCTAAATTTTTATTAAATATTTTAGGATTTTTTTTCTTAAAGTCTCTATATACTTCATATTTTTCGCCATTATCTAGTTCATAAGTAATTTTTCCTGAAAATTCTTCTGCTTTCCAAGGTTCATATTTTTCTATTTCTGGAATAGAGCCACCATTTTTATTTTTGGTTAACCCATAAAGCATTGATGTAATAAATTTTAAAATAGTAGATTTTCCTGCTTCGTTTTTTCCATAAATAAGATTAATGCTATTTTCTAGTTCTATTTCTTTATTTTCTAGTTTTCCAAATCCATTTATTTTTAAGTTTTTAATTTTCATAATACACTCCATATACAATTTGTTACATTAGATTTAATCCTAATTTAATGCTTTCTAAAATTTGTTCTTTATTTTCGTTGTTCATTTGAGATAATAATTCTTTAACAAATATTCCTTTTAAAGATTGCTCTGTTGCTATTTTTTCAATATTATATTCTGTTTCTGCTTTGTCTTTTAATTTAATTATATTTTTTTTGCTTACATATTTTATTAATTCGTTAGTATCTATTTCTATATTTTTTGTTCCAGTAAATAGTATTTTATAGTATTTATTTTCTTCTATTTCCAAATTGTTTATTGTTTCTATTATTTCTTCTTTTGAATGAATTTGTGATATGTCTATTTCTTTTTCTATAAATTCTTTATCATCTAATACAATGAATTCTAGAGATTTTTTTTTGTCTTCTTTTATGTTGCCTACTACCATTCCGTGTTTTCCTAATTCGTCAAATCCACCTGCTATCGTCGATCCAGGATAAACAATTTTTTTATTTTCATCTAAATTATTTTTATGAATATGGCCTAATGCAATGTAGTCAAATTCAGTATTTTCTAAGACAGATTTTAATATTGGATTATATTCTCCTATTTGTTTTGATGCTCCATCTAAGTCTGCGTGCATTATTAACAAATTAATTTTAGAATTATCTAAGTTTGTTGGTAAATCTAGTTTTCCTGAGTAAAAATTTGTAAAACCATAGCCATAAATATTGATATTGTTTGATTCTTCTATTTTTTCTAATTTGGTAAATATATGCACATTTTCATTCCATTCATATTGATTGTAATAAGAATTATTCAAATATGGATCGTGGTTTCCTGGTGCAATATATATTTTTGTGTTTGGGATTTGTTTAAAACATTGATTAATATATTCTATTGTGCTTTTTCTAACATACTCGTGCTCATATAAATCTCCAGAAATTAATAAATAGTCTATATTATTTTCTTTTATATAGTTAATCATTTTTTGAAATGCTTTTCTTTGGTCAATTCTTCTTTCTTCTGCTAGGCCATTTTTAGATAGAAGTGTAAATGGCATATCGAAATGCATATCTGCTATATGTACAAATTTCATATATATTCTCCTTTTATTTACATATATATCACAGCGCAAAAAATAAGTCAATAGATTTGCGAATATTTGTTCTAAATTCTATAAAAACAAAAGACCATAAGTTAAGCTCTTATGGTCTTTTTTGATGCATATTAATGCGAAAAATTTTTTGTAGTATTATATTAACATATATTTATTCTTCATCATCCATTGGTCCAAATAGTTCGTCAAATTTTGCCTCTAATTCTTTTTGTAAGTCCATCTCTTCTTGTGATTGTTCTTGAGAAGGTTCATTTGATGTAGCACTTTGGAATTCTTCTTGTGGTAGAATAGGTGCTTCTTCTTTTGATTGTACACCTACTTTTACTGGCTCTTTTGCCATATCTTTTTCGTTTGTTTGAACTGGGTCTGTTTCAAATAAATCATCTAATGAATCTATTTTTAGATTTTCTTCTTCTTTTTTTGCATCTTTATTTGGTACATAAGGATTATATGGATTGTATTTTCTCCATTCTCCTCTTTGTATTCCTTGAAATTCATTGTGGTTCATCATCGTGTTTTGCAATTCTCTTGCTATTTTTGGTTTTTCAAAGTAATAGTATTTTCTTGCTTTAATTGGTTTAATACCTTTTTCAAAAATAATACATAAATCATTATCCATTCTTCTTAATTCATCTGGTGTCATAAGTGCTCTTGCCATAATTTGTTCTGATGCATTATAGCCTTGTGTCCAGAAGTTGTGCTTATCTCTATTTTTAGATAATTGATCTTTTGAAATAGTTTTTTCTCCCAATGCCTTTGAAAAATATTCTACTGTTTTTTGTGAGTTACTTCCTAAGAATACGTGTGTATCGCAGTTACCAATAATAGTTTCATACGATTTTTCATAAACCGCTTCTAATTGGTCTAAGTTTTGCAAAATAACGCTAAATGATATTTTTCTACTTCTTGATGTAGATATTTTCTTGTCGAAGTCTGGAACTCTACCAATATTAGCAAACTCGTCTAATATGAAGTAGGTTGGCATTGATAGTGCTCCACCATTTTTATCTGCATAATTATATAATTGTTGTATCATTTGTGAGAAGAATATAGTAAGCAAGAAATCATAAGCTGTATGTGTATCTGATGAAATTACATAAACTGCCGTCCTTTTTGTTCCTATATCTTCAAAATTAATTGTATCTGTTGAAGTTAATTCTGCAATTTCTTTTGAATCGAATTTACCAAGTTTAGATTGTAAAGATGATAAAATAGATCCATAAGTTTTTTCTGGTGCGATTTCAATAGATTTATAATACATTCTTGCTGGGTGATCATAAGGTAATTGATTAATTAACTCTGTAAGTAAGTTACTTCCACCATTTGCATTTGCAGCTCTTACAAGTTCTGCACAGCTTGCTAGGTTTTGTTCTTCTTCTGGTCTAGTTGCAATTAAGTAATAAATTAATGCTTTTAATAGCATTTCTGCCATATCGTCCCAATAAGGATCTTGTTTACCACTATCTGTTTGTTGACCTTTTACAATGGTATTTGCAATAACGTCAACATCTAGCTCACTAGATATGTGCATTAATGGGTTATATCCATCACTATATTGTGGGTCAACTAAATTTAATACTTTTATTTCATATCCATTTTTCTTTAAATAACCTGCTGTTTTATCGTATAATTCTCCTTTAGGGTCTGTAAATACATAAGAGCCTAACATTTGGTAAGCATTTGGTATAGAGTATGATGCTGATTTACCAGAACCTGAACCGTCCAACAACTAATACGTTTACGTTTCCTCTTTTATCAACTGGTAAATAGTTTCCTTCTGCTAAAATAATTCCTTTTTTATTGCTTAATATTCTATATTGCTCTCCTCTTTGGCTCCAATCGCTTGAACCGTGTTCAATGTCTGCATATTCATTTTTAGGTGCATTTTTTATAATACCAATGGCTGCAAAGATAATCCATATAAATGTAAATTTCCATAATACACTTACGAAACTAGGAAGATATTCTGGAGTAAATATTTTTCCAAAACTTGATAAAGGCTTAAGTGCATACGATGTAAATGTAGTTATGCATTTTCCCATATCAAAGACTCCATTTACATTTGCTTCAGCTATTCCAGCTCCCATAGGCATAACAAATACTATGACAATAAATAGCCATAGTATTGCATATATTATAAAATATTTTTTTGTTTTATTAAAAGCTCCTGTAATTTTGTAATTCATACAAATTCACCTTCTCTTTGGTTTTATTTATCTTGACTCGTCTCTTCTGTCCATATTTTTGTCCAATAATTTTTTGTATTTGTCTGCTGACATTTCACTTAATGTTCTGTTGTCTTGAACTCTTAAAACTTTTCCTGTTTTTTCATCTTTTACGATTTTATAACTTTCTGTATTTAATATCATTCCATCTAATTGTCTTAATTCATCTGTTGATAATGCATATCTTCCTTCTATTAACTTAAGCTTATTGTTTTCTACTTGAACAACTTCATAAGCCACTGCTTTCTTACCTTTTTTATTCTTTGTTTCACTCATTTAAGTTCAACTCTCCTTTTTAATTTTTATCTCTTATTTCGAATGCGAAATAAGATTTGTGTGGTTTCAACTTACATTTTCCTTTTACTTCATTTGTCTTTTCATCAAAATATAAAACTGGCTTGATTTCTTCTGTAGTTTCTGGGTCTATAATTGATATTGGTCTTTGTAAATTTGGTGTGTAATTAAATTCTTTATACTGTGTTTCATCTGAATATAACGTATCAAATTTTACAAAAGAAGGTTGTTTTGAAATTTTAATTTTATCTCCTTCTAAAAGACCGCTATTAACAACAACTCTATCTTTTCCAAATGATAGAATAACTAGTTGATCATATTCTGGAGAAGGAACATCTACAAAATACGTTCTTTTTGTGTTTTCTCCTCTTATTTCTGATGTACTATCAAGTCTTTCTACTGTATATTTAGGAGAATTTTTTTGATATTCTTTTTCTGTTTCATTAATTCTATAAATTACTGTATTTACATCTTTAGGGTCTGTTATACTAAAATGTTTACCCTCTAGATTTTCCATTTATTACACCTCTTTCTACATTTATGATGCAATATATTTTTCTTTCGTTCAAACAACTACTTTTAATTATAACTTATATTGCAATAAATGTCAACGATTTTACTAGAATTTATGTCAACATTTAATATATATTACATATTTAATATACGTTTCGTGGGTTGAAATTGGAAATCTCTTTTAATTTAATAAAAGCATCTTTTTCTTCGTCTGTCAATTTTTTAGGAACCATTACTTTAATATTAGCGATTAAGTCTCCTCTTCCCCCTTTTGTGTCTTTATAGCCTTTTCCCGGTATTCTTATATTTTCTCCGCTTTGTGTTCCTTGCGGAATATATATACTTGACTCGTCATCTATTCCTACTATATTAGCTCGTGTACCAAGTGCAGCTTCCCACGGTGTTAAAAATAAATCTGTGTATAAATCATAACCTTTTATTTGAAATTTATTGTCGTTTTCTATATGAATATTAATTAATAAATCGCCGTTACTTCCGCCGTTGCTTCCTTCTTTGCCTTGTCCTACTAATCTTATTTTTTCATTATTTCTAATTCCTGCTGGAATTTTTACATCAAACGTTTTCATTTTGCCATTTATCGTTCTTAAAGATATTTTTTTGCTTGCTCCATAAAAAGCATCTTGAATTGATATATCAATTAGAGTTTCTATATTTTCTCCTTTTATTGGAACTTTCTTTTTCTTTGTTTTATTTTCTTTATTATCTTCTAATTGATTTTCTCTTACGTCTCCAAAAAATAAATTAAAAAAATCACTAAATGCAGAACCAGTGCCACGTTTGCTTTCTTCATATTGTATATTCTTTTTTCCAATATGATTATTCCACATTCTATCGTATTTTCTTTTTGAATTACTATTTGATAATACTCTATATGCTTCGTTTATGTCTTTAAATCTATCTTCTGAATATTGGTTACTTGTATTTACGTCTGGATGATATAACTTGGCTTGTTCACGGTAAGCTGCCTTTATTTCTTGCATAGTTACCCTACTGTTTTCTAACCCCAAAATTTTATAATAATCTTTAAAAATCATTTTAACGTCCTCCACGTATCAATGTGGATTTATTATATCAATTCTTTATGTAATTTTCAATAGATTTTATGAAGTTTATTCAAGAAAAAGTGGCTATGCCACATTTTCTTCTCGCCGATTTGAGTTTCCGACTGAAAGGAGGAAATCTCAAAGGCAATATCGATTGTAGCATTTTTATTTAATAGAAATTTCGGAGAAATTTCCTATTAAATAAAAAAAGCATTTTGTATTTCTACAAAGTGCTTAAATTTATAAATTGATTTTTTATTTTTTGCTTCCTTTTGTGCCTATAGCTCCGCTTCCAGACATTGCTAAGATATTTTCATCATAAGAATATGTTCTTTCTTCTCTTTGTCTTTGCCTTTTAAATGCTAATTCAACTAGCTTATCTATTTCTTGGTTAAACTCTAAATTGGTAGCTTGCCATAAATAAAATGATAAGGCACCTGGAATGGTATTTATTTCATTTACATATAACTCATCTGTATCTTTATCAATCATAAAGTCTATTCTAGATACGCCACTACATCCAAGAGTTTTAAATGTTTTTATTGCAAGAGTTTGTATTTCTTCCTTTCTTTTAGGAGTAATGTCAGCTGGTATTTTTCTATCTAAAGATGCCATTCCCTGATTTTTAGAGTTATTTATTCCTTTTGATCCTCCTGTTTTTCCAGCCTTTTTGCTTCCGCCAGACATATATTTATCATTATAGCTTAAAATTTCATCAGAGCCAAAAGGTTCTTCACATTCTGATGCAGTAGCTTCTATTGCATCTCCTATTACTGAACAGTTAATTTCTCTTAGGTGTTCAATTGCTCTTTCAACCATAACTCTATCTGAAAACTGTATTGCATATTCAATCGCTTCTTTTAATTTTGTTCTATCTTTGGCTTTTTTTATTCCAACGCTAGAGCCTAAATTTCCTGCTTTTACAATAACAGGATAAGAAATTTTTTCTTCTATTGTATTCATTATTTTTTCTTGATTATCAATATAATCTAATGAATAAAATGCATAATAGTCTAAAGAAGGTATATTTGCTTCTTTTAAAACTCTTCTCATCATTATTTTATCCATTCCTACGCTTGAAGATAGAATATCACATCCTGCATAAGGAACACCTAATATTTCTAAATAACCTTGTATTGCTCCATCTTCTCCATTTGTTCCGTGCATAGTAGGAATTGCTACATCAATTGTATTGATAATGTTATTACCAAAAACTTTAGTTGGGAATTTAACTAGATTAATTTTTTTGCCATCATTTACTAAAGTAATTTGTGTTATTTTTTTTAATAAAGCTTCCATATCTTTATAGCTATTCAAATCTAGCAATTCTTTTCCTGTATACATTAGACCTTTTTTGCTAATATAAATTGGTACAATTTCATATTTTTCTTGATTAACAGCATTAATAGCTTGATTTCCAGTAATAATAGAAATTTCGTGTTCTACGCTCTTTCCCCCAAAAATAATTCCTAATTTTGTTTTCATAATTTCCTCCTATAAATAATTATCAGATAAATCATTTTCTAATAATATAACTGTATTACCATCCATTAATTCTCTCATTTTTTTCATCGCCTGTTCAAAATTATTAGCAATAAATATTTTATCTGAATCGAAGTTTTCTTCTTTTAATCCATCCCATATTGGTTTGGCTTGCTTTTCGCCAACCAATATAGCATAATCGCAATTGGATGCTGCTTGCTTTCCAAAGTTTTTATTGTATTCGTAGCTTTTATCTCCAAGTTCAACTATTCCAGGCGTTACAAGTATTCTTGTTCTTCCAGTAAATCTTCCTAATACTTCTACTGCCATTTTTGCTCCCTTAGTATTAGAGTTATATGCATCATCAATTATAATTGTTCCATTAGGATACTGTTTCAATTCTAGTCTATGTTCAACTGGTTTTAATAATTTAATACCAATTTGTATCTCCTTATCTGTTAATCCCAATTCTTTTGCAATAGCAACTGCTCCAACAATATTAATGATATTGTGTTCTCCCAATAATCTTGTAGAAACTTCTAATTCTGATCCTTCTTTGGTATGAATTGTAAATTGTGAACCAAATTCTGTAATATGAATATCTTTGGCATAATAATTACAACTGCTTTCTGTACCATAAGTAATTTTATGTTTTGAAGTAGTCATACTTTTAATATTTTCATCATTATAATTTAAAATCGCCATTCCTTCTTCTGGAAGAGCATCTACTAATTCAAATTTGGTTTTTTTAATATTTTCTAAACTTCCAAATGTTTCTAAATGTTGAGGTCCAATAGAAGTTACCATTCCAATTGTAGGATGTACTAGATTACAAAGTTCTTTTATTTCTCCTACTTGATCTGCTCCCATTTCACAAACAAATACTTGATCAGTAGGTTTTAAGTTTTCATTTATTGTTCTTACAATTCCCATTTTAGTATTATAACTTGCTGGCGTTTTCAATACATTAAACTTTTGATTTAAAATAGTAGAAACAATATATTTTGTACTTGTTTTTCCATAACTGCCTGTGATTCCAATTACCTTTAAGTTTCTCATTTGTTTTAGTTTATTTTTAGCTTTTATCACAAATTTTTTTTGAATTAGCTTTTCTATTGGTAAATTTATAATATTAATAGCTATTACTAGATAATAAGCTAATATTACAACTATATTCATTAATAGAATACATTCTACATAAATATTAGCTAAAATTGCTAATATAATGAAGATTAATATTTCTGTAAAAAATATTCTTTTTACTCTACCTGTAATGACTAATGGCTTTTTTTCTTTAAAAATATTCCTAGATAGTAGTAATAATAAAGCAATTAAAATACTGATAATTAATCCTACTCGTAGATTAATTAATATAACTATTGTTCCTACAAACATTAAGATATCTCTAAGGCTGAATGCAATTTTTTTATTCTTTCTTATCCAGTTACAGTATCGATCATTTTTATAGTATTCTAATTGTAGCATATGTACACCATTTCTTACCTTTGTATGTACATAAATACATAAAAGAACAAGTAATATTTCTAATAAAATATAATTTGTCAAAAATTATTCCTCCTTAAGAAAGTTTTTAATAATTTCCATACTTTGTTGATAGCTGTCTAAATAAGAAAAATGTCCTGCTCCTTTTATTTCAATTAATGATGAATTTGGTATGTTTTTTTTCATTATTTTGCCATCTTGTATAGGTGTATCCATATCGTTTTCTCCCCATAACAATAATGTTGGTGCCTTTATTTGTTGCATAATGGTTGTTTGGTCTTCATTAATAATTGTTGACATCGTTTTTCTTAATATTTCTGGTGAATTTTTATAATCACTAGATCCAAATTTTCCTAAGACTCTTTCTCTTATATTATTAAACATTTCCATATTAGGAAAAATTCCTAAAAATTTTTTTAATGTTTTGAAGGTATACACCTTTACATAGTAATTTATTTTTCTTTTAGGTTTTATACCAGCGCTATCAATTAATACTATTTTTTCAATATCACCCAAATTTCTTCCTGCATAGTTTAAAATAGTTCTTCCACCATTTGAATGACCAATTAAGATTGGCTTTTCTATTTTTAATTTTTTAATAAATTCATCTAAAAATTTTCCAAAATCATTTGTGGAAAATGGCTTTTCAGGCATATCGCTTTTTCCAAATCCTGGCAAGTCTATATTATATACTTTATAATCTTGTTCTAAAGCATTTGCAATTGGTTTCATTGTTTCTAAAGTACATAACCATCCGTGTAATAGAATAACTGGTTTTCCTTCTCCTGAAACCTCATAATGAATATGTAATTTATTTAATTGAATATTCAAATTATCACCTTATTTATTTTTTATTTCTTGCATTATTATATGCTAATTATCTGGTTTTTGCAATATTTAGATATAAAAAAAAGGCACTTATTAAAAAGTGCCTTATATTAGCTAAACTTTTCTGTTTGCTATTTCTATTGCTTTTGTTACGATATTACCACAGTCTTTTGATGAAACGTTTTGCCATCCTCCATCTCTTTTTACTGTTTCATATACGCCTAACTCTTTTGCAATTTCTTCTTTTAAATTATCAGACATAATACTTGTTTTTCTAGACATAAACTTACCCTCCAAAAAATAAATTTCAGTAAATTGCAAATTACAATTTACACTTATATTTATTTTTTGTAATAACTACTTTTTTATTTTAGAAATTTTTTCATTCTATTGTGTTAAAGTTCCATTATCTGTTTGAATAACAACTAAAATGTCTTCTACTTTTGCCTCTTTTGCATTTACATATAGCAAAAAGTCTCTTTCTTCCACTTTGCCTTTTAATTCCCAACAGAAGATTTCCGTTTTATATTCAGTTGGTATAATAGCAAGTCTTGTGCTTTCTATTCTTAAATTATCATTAACAAGATCTAATGCATCTTGAACTGATATTAATTTTGTTTTATTTATATTTCTTTTTTCGTGATTATTCAAATAACCTGTAGTTTCTATTCCTAATATTTCTCCATTGTCCATTGCAACTTTTACTTTTATTAAGTCTGGATAAACAATAACGTCATTTTCTTCATAAGCAAAATTGATAGTTATTATTCCTGCTTCTTTTATAAAATAGGTTTTTTTCATATCATTAAAACCTTTTTTATCAAGAAATTCAAGAGCCTTTTTTTCTGCTTCTTCCTCTGTTATTTTTTCTCCATCTACATTTCTATTATGATTCATAAAAACAATATGTCCGCCTTTTTGCGCAATTGCAATTGTAATATAATCTCCTTCATTTGTTGTTATTTCTATACTGTATGATTTTATAGTTCCATTTTCAATAAATCCATTTGATTTTAACTCTTTTATTTTTTCTTTTCCTACAAATTCTTCTGCAATTTCTTTAGCTTTTTCTTCTTCTATTTCTTCTCCTGTAAGTCCTTTTTTCTCAACATTAGTGATGTGTTCAGAATAAGCTCCATCATAAATTAGACCATCATATTCCTCGAAATTAGTTTCTATGCTATTAAAACTATCTTTAGAAGGATTGCTTACTTGCTTTGCAAACATACTTGAACCATCTGACTCAAGTTCTTTCCAGTTAAGAGTTCCATCATTTATTTCAACCGCAATTTGACTCAATGTGTTGTTCACTTCTAAGCTATAATTGTATAAATCTTTTAAATTGCCTAATTCTTCTTGCTTTAAATTTTCATTTTTTATGCATTTTCTGGACAAACTATAACTATAATCGCTTGCTTGGTTTAAGAATTTTTGCGTATTTGATAATCCTTCATTTGAAATTGGAATTTGTGATAAATATACTTGTGCCATTGTTGCTTCTCTCCATACATAAGTTAGAGTTTCCGCTCCGTGATTTGCTTCTTTGGTTACTAATGATTTAGCTAAATAATTTTCTACATCTTCCATATGGTCAATTAATTCATAAAAAGCAAAACTGTAGGAATTATTTGCAGTTCTTGCATTATCTCTATTTAATTTATAAGCAAAAGCTGCTGCACAAATAGCAATTACTGCCAAAATTACACATATTATTTTTAAACATTTTTCTTTCAATATTTTCTCACCTCAAAAAAATTTCTAATAATATTTTTCTTTTATTTTTAAAAATTATTACAATTTTTTTGAAAATTTTCATTTTATATGATAAAATTTTAAAAATAAAGTACTCTTTGAGAGTGAAAATTAATAATATTTCAAGAGGTTGCTATGAAAAAAGTAATGATATTTTATGGATCTTATGGAGGCGGCCACTTATCTGCTGCTAGATCTATTAAAGAATATATTGAAAATAACTATGCAGATACAGAAGTAAAAATGGTTGACTGCGTGGAATATATAAATAAGCTAGTTAATAAAGTAACTACTACCGCTTATTCTGAGCTTGCAAAAAAAATGCCTTGGGCTTGGGGATTTGTTTATAAAAAATCTGAAAAGGGATTAATTGCGAAAATTTCTAATGATTCCAATAAATTAATGGCATATAAATTAAATAAATTATTGCAAGAATACAAACCAGATTACGTCATTTCCACTCATCCATTTAGTAGCCAGATGTGCGCTTTTTTAAAGAAAAAAAATAAGGCTAATTTTAAACTTAGCACAATAATGACAGATTATGCTCCACACGAACAATGGCTTTTGTATGATGATGAAGTAAATAATTTTTTTGTTGCACATACTGCAATGAAAGAATCTCTTGTAAGAAAGGGTATTCCAGAATCAAAGATTTTTGCCACTGGCATTCCATTATCTAATAGATTTTTAGAACATTACAATAAAAAAGAAATACTAGATGAATTTGAATTGAAACAAAAAAAGAAAACTGTTTTATTTTTTGCAGGTGGAGAATTTGGACTTGGAAAAAATAAAACTTTTGAAGTATTAAAAACATTTGCTGAAAATTTTCCAGACTTACAGATTGTTGCAATTGCAGGAAGGAATAAGGCTATGAAAGAAAAATTTACTGAATTAGTTGAAGATACTTCTCGTTATGACAGTATTAAGATATTGGACTATACAAATAAAGTACCTGAACTAATGAGTGTTTCAGATTTAGTGGTTACTAAGCCCGGCGGACTTACTACCACAGAAAGTTTAGCCTCAGGTTTGCCTATTATTGTAATTAATCCTATTCCAGGTCAAGAGGAAGAAAATGCACAATTTTTAGAAAAAAATGGATTAGCTATTTGGATTAAAAAAGAAGATAATATTAAAGAGGTTTTAAATAATCTTTTTAGTCATCCTGATAAAATGAAAGAAATGAAAATACGTGCTAGATTATTTGCTAAAAAACATTCTACACAAGACATCTGTAAAATAATTTTTAAAAATTAATCATTCACATTTGACAAATATAAAATATAGAAAAAACCACTCATATATTAGAATATGGGTGGTTTAAATTTCTCTTCTTCCTTCTAGGGCCTTTGATAAAGTGATTTCATCTGTATATTCTAGGTCTCCTCCAATTGGTATTCCGTGAGCTATTCTTGTTATTTTTACTCCAAATGGTTTAAGTAGTTTAGAAATATACATAGCTGTAGCTTCACCTTCTACTCTTGGGTTCGTTGCTAGAATTACTTCTTTTGTTTCTGGAATAATTCTAGCAAGTAGTTCTTTTATTTTTATATCATCTGGCCCAATTCCGTTCATTGGAGAAATTGATCCGTGTAAAACGTGATATACACCTTTATATTCGTGTGTTCTTTCTATTGCAATTATATCTCTTACATCTTCCACAACACAAATTGTATTTTCATCTCTTTTAGGATTACTACATATATTGCAAGGATCTGTATCTGAAATATTATAGCACCTTGAACAATATTTTAAATTCTTTTTTGCATTCTGAATAGAACTAATAAATTCATTTGTTTCTTCTTCTGATGCATTTAAAATATGGAAAGCAAGCCTAGCTGCTGTTTTTTGACCAATACTAGGCAATTTTTCAAAACTTTCTATTAACTTTTCTATTGATGGTGAATAATATGACATTTTATTTTCCTTTTACTTTAAAATAAATTTTCTTACATTAGTCCTGGTATATTATACTTTCCCATTTGAGCTGCTTGAGCAGAATCTACCTTTCTTAATGCTTCATTTACACAAGTGATGATTAAATCTTGCAACATTTCTACATCATCTGGATCTACGATATCTTTTTGTAATTTTATTTCTTTAATTTGTTTATCTCCAGATACTCTAACAGAAATTGCTCCTCCGCCAGCTGTTGCCTCAAATTCTTTTGAAACTAACTCCTCTTGAGATTTTTCTATATCTGCTTGCATTTTTTTGGCTTCTTTCATTAATTGATTAATATTCATTCCGCCAAATCCTCCCATTCCTCCTGGGAATCCACCTCTTTTTGACATTTTCTTAATTCTCCTCTCGATTTTATATTTTTATTTGTTTTTAGTCTATGACATTAAATGGTATATCTAAGTTACTCATCATATTTTCTACACTATTTTCTTGCTTTGTATTTTGTTTTGTTTCTTTTAAATCAATAAATTTTACATTCATTTCTTTTCCAACTGCAATAGATATTTGCTTAATAATTTCATTTTTATTTTCTGGTCTTTCTAATATCGTTTTTCCAAATGCTGTCATTCCGTTTGGAAACTCTATTCCTACAGTCATATCATTGATTTCTACAGCATTTGTATTTAGTAAATTAGTATATAGCATTATTTTTCCATTACTTTTGAAATCGTTTAAAATATTAGGCCATTTTCCGACTAATAGTGCTTTGTTCCCCATTTGATGCTGGCTTTTTTTCTTCTTTTGTTTTAACATCTTTATTATCTTCTTGCACAAAATGTTGTGCACTTTGTTGTTCTTTAGGTTGCTGTATATTTGTTTTAGGTTGACTTTTAACCTGTAAATTACCATTTGCTAGTCTTTCTTCTAATATTTCAATTCTTCTTTCTAAATCACTATTTGTATTTCCTTGTTCTTTATTACATAATTTTATTAAGCCTGCTTGAAAAATAATCGTTTTTTGAGAAGAGGTCTTAATATTATTAGCAAGTTCTGATAAATTATATACAATACTAAGCAATCTATCTTTATCTGCTTCTTTACAAATTTTATCTATTTCATCTAACTCTTCTTTAGAATATAGTTCTAATTTTTTGCTGGTTTTATAAATTAATAAATCTTTAGCAAATTTTATTAATTCCCAAGTAAAATTAGTTATATCTTTTCCTTCTGCTAAAACGGTATTTGCATTTTCTAATACTTGTTCAACATTATAGTTTAAAATGCCTGTCATTATTTGTTTAATATAGACTAATTTAGGTATTCCTACTAAATCTTTTATATAATTATCGTCTATATTTTGAATACCATCCTGCACACATCTTTCTAGTATGCTTAATGCATCTCTCATTGCACCTTCTGAAAGAATTGCTATTGTATTTAAAGCTTCTTCTGTTATTTCAATTTTGGCTTCATTGCACACAATTTTAAGTCTTTTAATAATATCTTCATTTGATATTCTCTTAAAGTCAAATCTTTGACACCTAGATAAAATAGTTGCCGGCAATTTTTGTGGTTCTGTTGTAGCAAGTATAAATTTTACGTGTTCTGGTGGCTCTTCTAGCGTTTTTAATAATGCATTGAAAGCTCCAGTTGATAACATATGTACCTCATCTATAATATATACTCTATACTTTGCAATTGTAGGCAAAAAGTTTACTTCCTCACGTATGCTTCGTATATCTTCTACACTATTGTTAGAAGCTGCATCCATTTCAACTACATCTGTAATACTTCCAGATAAAATTCCTTTACAAATTTCACATTCGTTGCAAGGCTCTCCATCTTTTGGATTTAAGCAATTAATCGCTCTAGCAAGTATTTTAGCAGCTGATGTTTTACCAGTACCTCTTCCACCGTTAAAAAGATATGCGTGTCCTACTCTATCGGCTATAATTTGATTTTTTAATGTTTTAGTTATATGATCTTGACCAACCATTTCTGAAAATGTTTTTGGTCTGAATTCTCTGTATAATGCTGTATATGCCATTTTATTCTCATTCCTTCCTTTTTTTACAGGAATAATAAAATTAGTATCTTTTTTAAGTCAAAAAGTGGTTTTACTTAAGGCTCCTCTATGGAGAATATTTTTTGCATAAATACACTACTTATTGCTGCTTCCTTCCGGACCTGACAAGGTTCATAGCTTTTTATCAAAACTATTCTCCATACAAGAGCCTAATTTAAAAACCACTTTTATTATATAATTTAATTTGCATTTAATCAAGTGTTTGAGAAAATTTATTATTATTTAAAATAAATTTTCCAATTTGTACTCTTTTTCTAACTTTTCGTTTAAGTATAGTTTTGTAACAATTTCTAATTCTTTTATTGCAGTTTCTGGTATGTTAAAGGAAAAAATTTTCTTTGCTGGTGCTTGTGTTATATATTTGATTGCATCAACCGTAACAGGCATTATTTCAATGCAGCTTTTATCTGATTTTCCGCAACTACTGCATTTAAAGCCATTTTCCCTTAAGCTGAAATACTTTATATCTGAATCAATTCCACAATTTGTACATTTTTCAACTTGTGGTTTAAATCCCAATATGCACATTAGTCTTAAATTAAATATACTAAGCACAAAATCTAAATTTTTATCAGTTTCAGAAATTGTATAGAGCGTATTTAGATACAACTGTAGCATTCTGTACGAATTTTCATTTTCATTTGCTACATCTAAAATAATTTTCGTAATATGTACTGCATACTTGTATTTATCTAAATCTGTTCTAATATTATAAAAAAATTCAATCGTTTCACAAGAGTTAATATTGTAAGTATTATTACCTTTATAGAGCATATAGTCTGCAAAGCATAAAAATTGCGTTCCAGCCATTAAAAGACTTTTAGGGCGTCTTGCGCCCTTAGCCGCACAGCTTATTTTACCGCATTCCAGGTGTTAATATTGTTAGCATTTTATCATAATCACCTAGATTATTCTCTATTAATACTATCCCCTTTGTTTTGATTAATCCCATTTATTTCACCATCTAAATTTAATTCCATATTTTCTACTTGTTTTAATTCTAAAAAAGTATGAATATCTCCTGTATTTTTAAAGGTATTCCAAGCCATTTTTTCTATCATACGCATACCACCACTCCTAAGTTAAAAGTATTATATTTACCTTTAATTTTATCTTTCGCATTTTTCAAATTTTTATACTAATTAAATTTAAATTTTTTTAAAATACTATCCTCGCTTTGCCAGTCCTTTCTTACTTTTACCCACGTTTTTAAATTAATCTTTGTATCTAACATTTTTTCTAAGTCTTCCCTTGCGTAACTTCCAATTTTTTTTAGCATTTCTCCGTTTTTTCCAATAATAATTCCCTTATGTGATTCCCTTAAACAATAAATAACTACTTCTATATTATAGATTGGTTCCTTATTTTTTGTTCTTGATAATTTCATTTTTTGAACTTCAACATATATTCCGTGTGGAATCTCATCTTGTAATAATTTTAATGCTTTTTCTCTAATTGTTTCTTCTACTAATTGTCTACCTGTTTGATCAGTGTATTCGTCTACATCATAATATGCTGGGCCAACTTTTAGCAATTTTTCTACTTCTTGCAAAATAATTTCTACCTGTTTTTCTTTGATAGCAGAAATTGGAATAATAGCTTCAAAATGATATGCCTTAGAATATAAATCTATTATTTTAGCTATTTGCTCTTTTTTTACCAAGTCTATTTTATTAATTAATAAAATAACTTTTTTATTTGCCTCTTTTAGTTTTTCTAGTATTTTTGTATCTCCTCTTCCAATTTCATCAGATGTTGCTTCTATCATAAATAATATAACATCTACTTCTGAAATAGTTCCAAATGCTGTTTCTATCATTGTATCGCCTAACTTAGTTTTAGGTTTATGAATACCAGGCGTATCTATAAATACAATTTGTGAATTTGGCCTATTTACAATTGCTCTGATAGCAGTTCTTGTTGTTTGTGTTTTATTTGCAATAATGGCTACTTTTTCTCCTACCAAAGAATTAATTAAAGTAGATTTTCCTACGTTAGTTCTTCCAATAATTGATACAAAACCTGATTTGAATTCCTCCATATATTTTCCTCTTTTATTTTTTAAGTATATTTTACTCCTTCTTATTTGCATAATTTGTCATAAGTTGTTAAAACAAAAAATTTTTATTCTATCACAATTTTACTATTAACAGGTACAATTTGTATGAAGGTATTGCCGTCATTAACTTCTATTTCATTTCCTTCTAGGTCTTTGTAAACAGTTTGCGCTGTTCTAGATGATTTTGAACATTTTATTTTTATTGCTTTTCCATTTGTAATATAATAGCCATCAAAAGTGCCTATATTAGATAAGTTTTGTCTATCTTTATTTGTACCATCTTTTAATGTAGAGTTTTTTATGAATGTAATAATAATATTTTTAGTTGTTACTAATTCTTTAGTTGTCCAATCTTTTTGAGTTGTTTTATTATACCCTCTTGTGTATCTTTTTGTTTCTTCATCATATTTGTAAGTTACTTTATATGATGTAGAATATGGAATTGCTATACTATTTGCATCAATTCCTTCTTCTAATTCCACTTCGTTTGTTACATAGTTTAATACACTTTCTTTCTGTGTTGTTGTACGATAATTCTTTCTTTCTGCTATTTCTAATATTTTATTTGTAGATGTAACAACGTTATGTGGTGCTGACTTTTCTTTAACTCTCCAGAAAGATTTTGAACTTTCAACCATTCCATTGATATTATTTACTTTTAATGAAGAAATATCAGACTTTGCCTTTGGACTCCAACCAAAGTGAACATAGATTGCATCATTTTCTAATGCATAATCTAGAAAATAATGTCTAGAACTTCTTATTGGTCCAATTTTATCTAATTCTTTATTTTGAAATAATGCCATTAATCTTGTTTGGCTTCCTTCAACTATAATTTCATAAACAAGATATGCATCATTTAATCCTGCTTGTGGTCTTGCAGAACCTACATTATCAATCATAACCGCTATTGGTCTGCTATTTCCACTTACAATTTTTACTGTTTCTGGCTCTGGTTCTTCTACTATTTCTGGTATTTTCTCCACTTCATTATCTATTATTTCTGCTTCTTGGCGAAACACCTTATATACGCCATACGTTACTGTTACCACGATTACAAGAATTAAAATAATTATAATAGTTATTAAAAATTTTTTCATTGGTTCCTCCTATTAAAAGTATTTTAAAAATAATCCCGCTAAGCCATATAATAATGATACAACAGAAATGCCTATTAATGCGCCAATAATAATCTCTCCTAATTTTTTTTGCTTTGTTTCCATTCGTGTGACACACACTAAGATTGCCATTACCATTGATAAAGTTAATACAACAATATTAGTGGTAGATAGCCAAATAATTGTATTAGCTCCAAATGCCATAGCAGCCTGTCCGCTAGGAGAAAAGCTACTTTTTAGAAGTTTGTGTTTATTCGTAGATGCCATTGCTTTTAATGTAACAATTAATATAATAATTAAGAAAATCCCTATAAATGCCATATGTACTGGTGAATTGGCTAAATTTCTGATGAAGTTTAATCCTATATCACTTATTTTATCAAAAAACAAAAAATAAGCTACAATGATAGCATTAATAGATGCAATAACAACTCCTCCTGCTCCAACATCTTTAGCTATTTTAGCTTTAGGGTGATATAAATCCGTATATAAATCTACTACCGTTTCTATTGCTGTATTGAACATTTCTGCTACAATTATAAGTACAATTGTAAACATTAAACATAAAAATTCTGCACGTGATAAGTCAAATAGCAAACTAATAAGCATAACAATAACAGCAATTACTAATTGTTTTTTTATATTACTTTGAGTTGTAACAGAATAGATAATTCCATTAAAAGCATTTACCCACGCATCTATAAAATTTTTATTTTTTAATTTCTTCTCTTTTTCTTCATTAGGCTCTTGATTTTTATTTTCCATTTTGATTGCTTTCCTTTCTGCATTATAATCTTAATTTCTATTTATACTTAATTTTTCTAATACATTTTCTTCTTTTTGTCTCATTACTTTTTTATCTTCTTCATCAATATGATCATAACCCATCAAATGATAAAATCCGTGAATTACCATATACGCTAGTTCTCTTTCAAAACTATGTCCATATTCTTCTGCTTGTTTTTCTACCTGTGGAATAGATATAATTACATCTCCTAATACTTCTTCTATTGGATTTCCTTTTTCTATTATTTGTTTTAATTCATCTTTTTCAAACATTGGAAAAGACAAGACATCTGTTTCTTTATCTACTTTTCTATACTCTTTATTTATTTTTCTGATATTTACTGGATTAGTTAAAATAATATTGATATATAAATTGCAATTATCTAGTTTTTCCTCTAAGAACGCTTGTCTTACTACTTTTTGTATAATAGTATTATATTCTGGCTTTTCTTCTATATCTGTATAATTTAGTTCTGCTTTATTTTCCATTCTCTTCCCTCATTTATTTTTTCTTAATATATCTTGTTTGCAATGTTTTACAAGCATCTTTAACTTGTCTCATTGCTCCCAATTCTACTAATTTATTTTTATATACATCTATTACTAATTTATATCTTTCTGGCTCTTTGCTAATTTGTTTTAAATCTTTTTTTAGTAATATAATATCTTTTTCTTTTTCTGAGGAAGCTTTTTTGAATACCTCCCAAAAGGCTTTAAACTCTTCTTTTTCTTGTGGTTTGTCCCAATATATTTTAGTAGATAATAATCCTATATTATATTCTTCTAAAATATTTAACAACATCTCATACGATTTTTGGGCCATTCTTTTATTTTTAGAATGAACTAATTCAGACCTTATTTCATTCAATAGTTGTTCATAGCATTGCTCTGCAATAATAAGAGGTAAGCTATGAGTAAACAATTTTCTGCTAAGTGATAAAATAATCATTTTCTTTTCAAGTAAATCAACTGAATCTGGCTTTCCTGCTAAAAATTTAGCATATCTATCATATTCATCTAATGTTGCTTTTTCTATATTGTACTCTTCTAATTTCATTTTAAGATTTAGAATATTAAGAATGTATTCTTCAACTGTATCAAAAACTTTATCATAAATTTCATTCTTATCATTTGCAGAGGTTTTTAGGTTATCAGCTAATTGAATAGAATAATTTTTTAAAATTCCTTTGTACAATGTATCCATCTTTTCAATATAGAACTGTTGGAATTTTTGCATTGTTTTTTCTTTTCCAGATTCTTTTATAATTTCATAATCTAACTCTAATAAATATTTTTGTTTTCTGTATTTATATTCTAAATATTGCGTTTCCTTTAAATGAGTTATCATATAATATTTAGATAATGCATTTTCTTCAAATGCGCTAGCTATACCACTTTTAACTTTTTTGTAAATAGAATCCATTATATATTTATCAATTGACTCTAGGTATAAGGCAAAAGTATCTTCATACTTCTGATTTAGATGTTCCCTTTTTTCAGTATTTTCTTCTGTAAAATTTTTTACAGCTTCATACGCTTTTAATACGTTATTTCTTTTAACAGAAATCATAACACTGTTTAAACCAATCTTTGTTGGCATTAGTATTTTTCCTATTGTTGTTCCAATTTTTGAGAAAAACGTTTTTTGTTCATAAACTCTTAAACTTCTTTCTTCCATTATCTTTTGATTCCTTTCTAACTTAAATTTTATGATTCTGTCATACATTATTCATTCAATTTTTCTTCTACACCAATATTGGAAATTACTTCATAGGTCATTTCAAGTTCTAATGTATTATCTTCGTTTTCGTAAATATTTACAACTTTATTAGTAACATTTAATTTGTCTATTCCTTCTTCTTCAAATTGCTTTTCCAATTCATTAATTAAAATTGCCTTTAATTCTTCTTTTCCGTAAGTAATTTGCTCTTTTTTATTTTCTATATAAGTTGTTGTATGAATTTCTATTGGCAAATAAAAATTTTTAAATAACTTTATTTTATTCGTCTCATTTATTGTATCATAGTTTTCAAAATTTGGAAGGGTTTTATATAAATTTATTTTAAAATTATTAAAAGAAATTGCATATTTCTTTTTTTCATTACCAGTTTTTGTGCTTATTTCCCTAGTAAATCCTGATTTTATATTTTTTGTATGCCAAACTTTTGCTTCAACTATTCCTTTTGCGTGAACTTGTCTTGTATCTGTGAATTTACCTTCCATATAGCCACCAATTAAAACATCTCCCTTATTTATAATATCTCCCGGCTTAACAAGAGCAGTTCCCACATCTGCTGTAATTTTTGTAATAACACCTCTTGCATCTGAAACAATACTGCAATATTCATCTTTATTAATTATTTCTGGCTTTTGCTCAGCTTCTACAATGTTTACTATAACATTGGTTCCTTTTAAATCTATAGACATCCACGAAATATCTTGCCTTTTTAATCGAATATTACTAATTACTTTTTTAGAGTTTATACTACTTTTAGTTTTTCCAATTAGTACACCTTCTTCTTTTAAATTCTCCATTATTTCCTCTTGGCTAATTGCTTGCGTACCAACAATTTCTATATTCCATATAAATCTAGAAGAAATAATAATTGCAAGAATGATTGGTATCATTAATAACAGTAATAATTTCCTTTTTCTATATCTATGTATTAAAATTGGTAAGCCTTTTTTAGAACGAATACTTACTTTGCACTTGGTTGTTCTTGCTATTTTTCTAATTTTTTTAAAGTCACTTATATTGATATTAGTAGTAAGTAGTGTTGTACTTTTTCTTTTCGTTCCCCACAAAAACACTTTATTGTTCATACAAGTGTTAATGAATCTTTCTACAAAAAAGCCTTCTACTGTTATGGTAACGAAACCTAATATATAGTTTAAAATAATTTTAATAAACAATTTTGTCCTCCCCTTAGAAAACTATTTTTTCTAATCTGTTATTCTTTCTAATTCTATTGTATCTATTTTTCCATTTACTTTTATATCTTCGTCTGTCATTTGTTCTAATTTTAAGCCAAATCCATAAATTGTAATGGCCCCTTCGAATGTATTTACTTTAATTAAAATATCTTGATATTCTAAGATATTTTTGTAATTTTCTATTAATATTTCGTTAAATCCATTCATTGTTATTTTTATATCTGTTGATGCTACTTCTCTTGGAATTTCAAGCAAGCTATCTAGTTTTGTATATTGTTTTGGCTTTTTTCTTTTCATCGCTTTCCTCCTTTTTCTGTAAATTGTAATTTGTATGCATAATAAAAAATTTACTAAGATTATTAGAGTAGCGCGAGGTGATTTCAATTAAAATTTTCGAGCAAGTTATGGGTGGGGACCGACAAATTATAGGCTGTTAGCAGAAACGAACTCTCGTGAAGTTTCTGCTCTACAGACTATTATGCAGTTGGGGCGTTGCGATGAAAATTTTAATAAATCACCGGGAGCGAACTTAAATATTAGATAGACAAATTACAGTTTATTTGGCGAATTCGTCTAATGACTTAAACTCATATCCCATCTCTTTTACTTGCTTAATAACCGTATCTAAAATTTCCATATTCGTTTTAGAAGTAGCGTGCAATAACATAATCTCTCCATTATGTACATTTTCAACTATTTTATTAATTCCATCATTTTGTGAAGGCTGTTTTGCTTCATCCCAATCCGCATAAGCAAAACTCCACATAACAGGTACATAACCTAACTTAGTAACAATATTTAAAGATCTATCACTGTACTCGCCCTTAGGTGGTCTCATATATTTCATTTCATAATTGAACTTTTCATAAACTGCTGTGTGTAAATTCATTAACTCCTTAGTTAAATCTTCTTCACTTAAAGATGGTATGCTTTTATGATTAACAGTATGATTTCCTATAATATGTCCATCATTTATCATAGTTTCTACTATGTTGGATGCAGTATTAACATAATGAGCTGTAATAAAAAAAGTAGCATTTACATTATTAGCCTTTAGCGTTTTTAATATATTCTCTGTATAGCCTGCTTCATATCCTAAATCAAAAGTTAAATAAATATATTTATCTTCTGAATTTCCCATTGCCATTCCATTATACTTTTCTATTAGCTCCTTGTTTCTAGAACCTAAATCTGGTTGCTTGTGGTCTTTTTCTCTTTTAATGCCCCATTCTATTTTTGCATTAGATAAGCTAACTTCTGCGTTAGCGTGCACCGCTTTTGTACTTAACAAATTGTCATTTGCTATTAAAATGCTGAATAATACTAAAATAAAAGCACTTAAAATGCTTAAAAATAAAACTTTTTTTCTTGAATTCATACTTCTCTACTCCTTATCTTCTTAAATCTTATGAAAAAAAAGCAAAAAAATAACTTTAATAAGGCAAATTGTTTTTTATATTAATAAAGTTCCAAACTACCACTGGTTTTTTAAAATGTTTTTCCATATTTTCCCATTTTAAAAAATATTCTTCATCCTTTAAAATCTCTATAAAATAAAAGAATTTGGCGTTTAATTAAATCTTTTTTTCTTTAAAAATTTAACTTATTATTATCTTGACAAGCAACAGATTTTGTTATATTGTTTTGGAAAATGGAAATATTAGGTAATTTTTTCATTTTTTTGTCTGCTTTTGCCAGAAAACGCACTATAGATAAAAAATAAATTGCCTTGATATAATGTTTTTATATTATATGGAGGAATTAATTATGTTAAATTTTGTACTTTGTGATGATAATTTAAGTATTGTAAAGAAATTAAAGGAAATGCTTGAAATATTATTTGTAAAAAACGATATTGATGCAAAGGTATCTTTTTTTACAGATAATCCTCAAAAGGTTTTAGAATACGAAAGAAACAATAATATTGATGTTCTAATTCTAGACATTAATTTGAATTCTAATATTTCTGGTATTGACTTAGCACAGAAGATTAGAAAGAATAACAAGAAAGTATATATTATATTTTCAACTGGGCATTTGGAATACTCGCTAGTGGCTTATTCTGTTAAGACTTTTGACTATTTACCTAAGCCAATTACTATGGAAAGATTAGAAATAACACTTAATAGGCTTTTAGATGATTTAAGTAATAATCCTTCTCAAAAATATGTACAAATAAACAATAAAACTATTATAAATGAAAAAGAAATAAATTATATTAAAAGAGATAAAATGAAGCTTGTTTTTTGCACAAACTCTGGTGAATATCAGACCTACAATTCTTTTAATAAACTTGAAAGTAACCTTTCAAGCAATTTTGTGCGTTGTCACAAATCTTATATTGTAAATACAGAAAATATTTTAAATATTAATACAAATAAAAATAAAATTATCTTTGGAAACAATTTATCTTGTGATATTGGACCAAAATATAAAAATAATTTAATGGAGGTTTTTAAATATGGAACTATTTCAAACAATTTGGACAGCATTAACAACGGAGAATGAATTATTAACAACTATAATTTTAGTACCAGAATCTTTCTTAGAAACATTTATAAATATGTTACTTTTTACCACTGTACTAAATATTAAATCAGATAAAAAAACAAAAATAAAATATATTTTAATAGCATCAACACTAGCTAATATTTTTAATGTATTAATACCTAATCCTATAAAATCTTTAGTTAATATGGTTTTAATGTTAGTATGTATTAAGATATTCTTTCATACGAATATAATTAAAACTATATTTTCGCTTATCATACCTACTTTTTTTACAATATTATGTGAATCTATTATGATTAAATTCTCTTCTGTTTTCTTTAACTTTAATATAACAAGCATAACCACAATTCCTTTATATAGATTCATTTATGCTTTATGTATTCAGACATTAATATTTATAGTTTACTTAATCATAAAATATTCTAAAGTGCAAATATCTCTATTAGAAAATATGTCAAAGAAAAATAAAACAATTTTTATGCTAAATTTTGCACTTGCAATCCTTGCTTTAGCAATACAATTTATTATAACTGGATTTTATTTAGATGTTTTGCCAATTTATATTGTTATATTTAGTAATTTAAGTTTAATGGCATACTTTGTACTAAGCATATATAGTTTAAGTAAAACTACACAATTAGAGTTAACTTCTTTAAATTTGGAACAAGAAAAAGAGCAAAATAGACTTTTAAAATTATCACAAGATGACTTACACGGATTTAGACACGATTTTTCAAACATTATGTGTACAATTGGTGGTTATGTGCAAGTAAAAGATATGAATGGCTTAAGTAATTACTATTCTCAAATTCAAAAAGACATTAATAAAGTAAATAACTTAGGAGCACTAAATACGAAAACTATTAATAATCCTGCAGTTTTTGCTTTAATTTCGTCTAAATATGATGAAGCCTTAGAACTTAACATTGAAATGAATATTAATGTATTTTTAGACCTTAATACATTAAATATGAAAATATATGAATTCACAAGAATTTTAGGAATTTTATTAGACAACGCATTAGAAGCAGCTAAAGATTGTGAAGAAAAAATAGTTAATATTGAAATTAGAAAAGATTCTAAAAGAAATAGACAAATACTTCTTGTGGAAAATACGTACTTAAATAAAGATGTTGATACAGAAAAAATATTTGAAAAGAAATATTCTACTAAACCTGGTAATACAGGACTTGGCTTATGGGAAGTAAGACAAATTTTAAAGAAAAATAATAACTTAAATTTATTTACAAGTAAAGATGAACGTTTCTTTAAACAACAATTGGAAATGTATAATTTATAATTAAATATGCTAAAAGGATAAGCATAATTTGCTTATCCTTTTTTATGTAATTAATCCTTTTTAATTAAAGAAGCTGGCATTTTGGGTTGATGAATCCAACCTATCCAAACACAAGCTGTATTAGTAGATCTAGCATATTTTTCTGCTACTTTTGCTAAGAATTTTAACATAATAAAACCCTCCTTTATCAAATGTTTTTAAATAATAAATTGTGATATTACACAATTGTATTAAACTAAATTTGCGCTTTTTCATTTTTTAAATAAATTTCATAACCATATTGGTTATTTGTTAATTTATATGCCAGCCTTGTAATGCTTATACTTTGTATTAACATTCCAATAATAATTATGTTAGAAATTACATAGTTATTTACTAATGCGCCAATAAGTAGTGTAATTGTTAGAGTTATATATGATAAGATTTGTTTAATTTTTCTATCTTTTTTTCTTAAAATTGGAACATTTTCTGTATCTGCTGGCGCATATAGTTTGCACATAACCATTCCAAATACCCAAACACATACGATTAATATATATTTAGCTGGATTACTAAATAGTTGAAATTGACTTATATATGCAGTTCCACAGTACATCAAACTAGAGCATACAATACAACCAATATGTGTTTTCATATGAAATCCACCTGAAAAAGCTCTATATGGAAAAATAACCAACATTGTTATAAAAAATTCTTTTAGCACTCCTAAAATAGCTGCAATAGCAATAAATATAAATGTTTTAGGTATTTCACCTACAATTAAATGAATTCCATAGTTAATTACTTCTGCTCTTTCGTCATTTACATCAGGCATTTTATTTCTAATTTTGTTTGTTAAAAAATCACAGATTTTATCTACCATTTTTACCTCTTTTTTCTATGAGGCAATTTTATAGTATTTTATCTGTGATTTTTTATTTTATTTATCAAATGTGTTTTTTCATATACAAAAAGAGTTATAAATTATTTTCATAAACAATTTATAACTCTTCATAAAATTTACATAATTTTTGTGTCTTTTAATATAACCCACGGTCCAATTTCTTCGGGCAAATCTGTGAACGTCATTAATTCTTTTGTAATTGGATGCTCTATTTGAAGCTTGTACGCCCATAAAGAAATTTGCTTTCCTCTTCCTCTTGTTCCATACTTTTGATCTCCGCATATACTATGTCCCATTCCGCTTAATTGCACTCTAATTTGATGGTGTCTTCCAGTATGAAGAATAATTTTTAATAAAGATAAATTAATGTCTTCTTGGTATTTTAAAACTTCATAATCTAACTTAGCAAATTTAGCATTTGATGTATTTTCTTTTACAATCTTGCTTGTATTTGTTTTTTCATTTTTTAATAAATAATTTTCTAATGTACCACTTTTTTCTTCCAGCTTTCCATCAACGATTGCTAAATATTCTTTTTTAAATACTTTATCGCGTACCTGCTCGCTTAGTCTTGCTGCAGCCTTTGATGTTTTAGCAAATATCATTACTCCACCAACTGGTCTGTCTAGTCTATGTACTAATCCCAAATATACATTTCCTGGTTTATTATATTTTTCTTTTAAGTATTGTTTTATAATAGTAAGCATATCAATATCGCCAGTTTTATCTGATTGTGATGGAATATTGGGCATTTTTTCTACTACAATTATGTGATTATCCTCATAAATTACCTTTAAGCTATTCATTTTTTATTCCTTTCATTTTTATTTAACAAAAATTGTAATTTATAAATCTTATTTTTCCCATTTTGCAAAAATTCCACAAGGTAAAATTAAGTTAGAATTAGACATTGGCAGACCGATTTCACCTGAAGAATATTTTCCATTTTTTTCCATTAATTTCATTTTTAAAATATTTTCTAAAACTGTAGAAGAAATTCCTGTTGTATATGAATTAACTAAGAAAAACAAAGGATTATCTGATAGCACTTTTTTACATAAGCTAATTAATTCATCTACATTTTCTTCGAACTTCCAAACTTCTCCATTTGTTCCCCTTCCATAAGATGGCGGATCCATAATAACTGCATCATATTTATTTCCTCTTCTTATTTCTCTATTCACAAACTTAAAAACATCATCTACAATGTATCTTACACTTGCCTTTTCTAATCCAGATGAAATAACATTTTCTTTTGCCCACGCAGTCATTCCTTTAGAACTATCGACGTGGCATACACTAGCACCTGCAGATAAGCAAGCAACAGTTGCACCGCCAGTATATGCAAATAAATTAAGTACCTTTATTTCTCTTTTTTCTTTTTGTATTTTATCTATCATCCAATCCCAGTTTACAGCTTGCTCTGGAAATAAACCAGTATGTTTAAATCCCATAGGCTTAATATTAAATACTAAATTATTGTACTTTATTTGCCATACCTTTGGTAAATTCTTTGTGTTTTCCCAACTTCCTCCACCACTTTTACTTCTGTTATATCTGGCATTTACATTTTTCCATTTATTAGGAAAACTTTTATCTTTCCAAATAATTTGTGGATCTGGTCTTATTAGAACAATATCCCCCCATCTTTCAAGTTTTTCTCCGTCTGCCATATCTAATATTTCATAATCTTTCCATTTATTTGCTAAGTTCATAAATTTATTATGATACCTTTTTAATACACGCATAATAAAAGGTATCTGTTCTCCCTTCAAAAAATATACCTCTATTTTAACATATTTTTTTAATTTTTTCTATCTTTATTGGAATTTATAGATTAAATAATTTGTAGTAAATGAATAAATTGAGAAATTAAAATACCATACAATGAGATTAGTGCAATAAAAATAGTGCTAATTGTAAGCATTATTTTATTTTTATTAACCCAATTTAAAAATTTTATTTTTTTATCGTTTATTCTAACAACTTGTCCAATCGGCATATATACATTTTTTATATTTTCCATTATAAAACCCCCTATTTTATATTTATTACAATAGGAGGTTTTTATTCCATCTTTTCATCTTTCTTTTTTTACATTTTTACAATTCTTTCTTTATTTTTTTTGCAAGTTCTTCTGTTATTCCTTTTATCTGTGTTAAATCTTCTAATTTTGCATTCTTTATTTCTTGAATTGTTTTAAATTTCTTTAATAATTCTGCCTTCTTTTTATCGCCAATTCCTTTTATATTATCTAATTTTGATTTTTTAACTTCTACATCTCTTAACTTTCTATGATATTCGATTGCTGTGTCGTGAACCGTATCTTGAAATTTTGTAATTAAATTTTTCAATTCCTGTGATAGCGGTAGTTCTTTTTTATTTTCATCAATTAAGGCTCTCGTAGTATGCTTATCGTTTTTTACCATTCCATAAATAGGTATTGCTAAATTATATTCTGCAATTGCTTCTTGTGCGGCTCGAAGTTGGGTGATACCACCATCTACGAAAATTACATCTGGTAATTTTCCAAATCCCCCATTTGGATTTTCAATAGAATGTTTTAATCTTCTACTAATTACTTCTTTCATACAGGCTGGGTCATCCTGACCAATTACTGTTTTTATTTTAAACCTTCTAGATAATTTTTTATTTACAATACCATCTTGTAATACGCACATTCCAGCCACTACATTTGTACCAGATAAATTTGAAATATCATAACACTCTATTTTTCTTGGCAATTGTTCTAATTCTAATAATTCTTTTAGCTCATTTAATATATTATATTTATCATTTACTTTATTTTCTAATGACACTTTTGCATTATTTTGTGCCATTTCTACAAATCTCAATTTTTCGCCCTTTTGAGGATGTTTTATTTCAACTTTTTTATTTGATTTTTTTGTTAATATTTCTTCTAAAAGTTCCTTGTCTTCAATTTCGTCACTTACCATAATTTTACTTGGAATATTTTCATTATTCAAATAGTATTGTTTCACGAACTCAGATAAAATTTCTTTTTCATCTAATTCACTTAAATCATTAAAAAAGTAATTTTCTCTTCCAATCATTTTACTTTGTCTTACAAAGAAAATTTCAATACAAGCAGTTAAATTATTTTTAGCTATTCCAATTACATCAATTGCATTTTCATTAATATTAGAAACTTTTTGTTTTTGAGAAATATTTTCAATTGCCAACATTTTATCTCTTAAATAAGCTGCCTTTTCATAGTCTTGCTTTTCAGATGCCTCTTCCATTTCTGTTTTAAGTTTTTTTATAATTGTTTGTTCTTTACCGTCTAAGAAATCTATAATTTCGTCTATCTGCTTGCGATATTCTTCTTTAGAAACCTTATTAACACAAGGTCCTAAGCATCTACCAATATGATAATTTAAACAAACTCTTTTGTTTGATTTAAAATTTTTACATTGTCTAATTTTGAATTTTTGTTTAATAAAATCTACCATTTCTTTGGCACTTCCGTGGATTTGCATAAGGTCCAAAATATTTTGCGCCATCATTTAAGATCCTTCTTGTTGTGTAAATAGTAGGATATTCTTCATTTAAAGTTATTTTAATATATGGGTATGTCTTATCGTCTTTTAATAAAACATTAAATTTAGGTCTATTTTTTTTAATTAAATTACACTCTAAAATTAATGCTTCTGCTTCATTATCGACAACAATATATTCAAAATAGCTAATTAAAGAAACCATTCTTTCAATTCTGGCCGTTTTATTATTTTTTCTAAAATATTGTCTTACTCTGTTTTTTAAAGAAACTGCTTTTCCAACATAAATAATGTTTCCATCTTTATCGCGCATAATATACACGCCTGGTTTAGCAGGTAATTTCTTTAATTCTTCCTCTATATTAAACACTTTTATCACCTATTCTATTTTAACACATTTTCTTGGTATATTACAATTTGTATTGAAACATTTTTATTTTTATTATAATATTATATGAAGAGACATTAGGAGGTAAGTTTATGTGTGGAATTGTTGGTTATGTAGGTAATAAAAAAGCTATACCTATCTTATTAGAAGGTTTAAGCAAATTAGAATATAGAGGTTACGATTCAGCTGGGATTGCTACTTTTGAAAATAATAAAATTTCCATTACTAAAGATAAAGGAAGAGTAAAGCATTTACAGGAATTACTAGAAAATCATTCATCTAGTTCAAACATCGGAATTGCACACACAAGATGGGCTACACACGGAAAACCTAGTAAAGTAAATTCTCATCCTCATCTAGATAATACAGGAAAATTTTGCGTTGTACATAATGGAATAATTGAAAATTATGCTGATATAAAAAAATTTTTAATGGATAATGAATATAAATTTATATCTGACACAGATACAGAGGTTATTCCTAATTTAATTAACTATTATTATGCTCAAAATAATTTTTTGCAAGCAGTTTATTTAGCGTGCAAAGATTTAAAAGGAAGTTATGCCATAGAAGTCCTTTGCCAAGATTATCCTGACCACATCATAGTTGTAAGAAAAGATAGTCCTTTGGTTATTGGTACATCTAATGATGGTAATTATATCGCTTCCGATATTCCTGCAGTATTATCTCATACAAAGAATTTTTATCTTTTAGAAGATAACGAAATTGTAGAAGTTTACGGTAATAAATTAAATTTCTTTAATAAAAATTTAGAACCCATTTCTAAAAAAACTGAAATTATATCTTGGGATGAATCTGCAATAGAGAAAAATGGTTTTGACGATTTTATGCTTAAAGAAATATTTGAACAGCCTAAAACTATAAGAGATACTATTGGTTTTAAGTTAGATAAAGATAAAATAACCCTTGATAATATAGAATTTTCAAAAGAATTTTTAAGTAATATTAGTAAAATAGTAATTGTAGCGTGTGGAACTGCTATGCACGCTGGCCTATCTGCTAAAGCTACATTTGAAAATTTATGCAGAATTCCAGTTGAAGTTGACGTAGCATCGGAATTCAGATATAAAAATCCATTAGTAAATAAAAATACACTTGCTATTTTTATTAGTCAGTCTGGTGAAACTGCAGATACAATCGGCGCTTTAAAAATTGCAAAAGAAAAAGGAGCTACCACTCTTGCTATTTCCAATGTAATAGGAAGTTCCATTACAAGAGAAGCTGACCTTTTTATATACACACACGCTGGTCCAGAAATAGCTGTAGCATCAACTAAAGCGTATACTGCACAAGTTACATTATTAAACATACTAGCATTTTATATTGCTCAAGTTTTAGGATATATAGATAATAAATTAATAAAAAGTTTGAAAGAAGATTTATTCGAATTGCCAAACAAAATAGAAACCATATTAGAAAATACAGAGGAGATTATTAATATTTCAAAAGATATTTATTCTGCAAAGGATGCGTTCTTTTTAGGTAGAGGAATAGATTATCCAGTTGCAATGGAAGGTTCTTTAAAGCTAAAAGAAATTTCTTATATTCATTCTGAAGCTTATGCTGCTGGTGAATTAAAACACGGACCAATTGCTTTAATTAATGATGACTTTCCTGTAATTGCTATTGTTACAGATGAAGTATTAGCAAGTAAAACAGTAAGTAATATTCAAGAAGTTATTTCTAGAGGAGCAAAAACGATTGTGATTACAACAGAGAATGTTTCAAAAGCATTTAATTATATTATTAAAATACCAAAAACCAATCAGTATTTAACGCCTATTCTTTCTGTTATACCTCTTCAATTACTTGCATATTATATCTCCAAAGAAAAGGGATTAGATGTAGATAAACCAAGAAACTTGGCCAAATCTGTAACGGTAGAATAAGCATTTAAAATTTATTATTCACTTACATAATCAATAATTTTATAATAATAATTACAATTGCTCCAGGAATTCCTAAGATTCCGACAAAAATAGAAGTAATGATATTTAGTCCAATATGAAATTGAAAAGCTGCTCCTATTGCATTAATTAGAAATAAAATGAAACCGCCTAAAATAGAGTTAATAACAAGTTTTAAAATTGTTTTAATTGGTACTATAAAAAGTTTACCAAATATAAATAAAAAACATATACAAGCAATATATACAATAATACTATTAAAATCGAAATTCATATTTTCCTTCCTTTCTTAATGAAAAGTTATGGATTTACTACCTGTCCTTTTTTAATAATATTATTGTATATTTCATTTTATGCAAATTTTCAGCTAACTTGATTTTCTTCTATGTTCATCATTTGCAATTTTTTAATTCTGTCCAATTCTATTCCGTTTTTTTTAGTTTTTTTTATGAGATAATTTAATTTAGATTGATTTGCTTTTATTTCATATAAATAGTAATCTATTAATTCTCCTTCTGCAAATTCATAATTTTTTTGTGCAATTTGTATTCTATCGTTGGTGTGAATGATGCTTTGAATGAGCATTTTATTCATTTCTTCTTTATCTTTTTTTACTATTTTAGCTTCTTTAACATATTTTTCTTTCATACATTTTCTCCTTATATGCATTTTGTAATCATTATATGCAAAAATTTCCATTTTATGCAGTTAAATTGCAATTTATCAACAATAAATACAGTTTCAAAGTTTAAGTTTGCAATTAACATAAAAATGTGATATAATAAGGCTAACATACTGTTAAACACAGTTTGTAATAATTGAAAAGGAGTATTCGTATGGAACGGGAGATAATCTATTCCAATAAGTCAATTGTTTGCTTTGACAAAAATGTTTTAGCAAGCAAGCTAAACAAATCATTCGATGATTTCCGGGGACACGTCGTTATCAAGGGAAACATAATCCTTGATGAAGACCTTTTTACGCGATACAATCTCGGCGTTATTGGCGATATTCTACCAAAACCATATCGTAAGGCTAAAATCACAATTGGCGGTAATCTTGCTTGTGACGGCAATATGAAGATTTATGGCAATATAAAAGTATCTGGTAATCTTTTTTGTGAAGGCTGTATGGATGTTGGTTGTATTACAGTTGGAGGTAAACTTTCTTGCAAGGGTAATATGGATACCGGAGCTATCAGTGTAGGAAGTGACTTTTACTGTGGTGGTAATATCAACAGAAATGAGCGCAAAATTCGTGTAAAAGGTGACTTTTATTGTGCTGGTACTATCGACAAACATCGCCGTAAAATCCGCGTAAAAGGAAATTTCAATTACTAGAAAGCGGTACATCATTGAATGATTCAAACTCCTAAAAAGAAGTACTTTAAATAGTACTTCTTTTTTTATTCATTTTTGGTTAAATCAATTACAATTTCTCTTCCCTATTGCTTTTTGAGTAAAAAAATGATAAAATTATGTACATATTTAAAATACGGAGGAAATTTGCTATGGAGCAAGTTAAGACTGGAAAAGTTTATAGACATTTTAAAGGAAATTACTATTATGTAGAAAATAGAGCTAAAGACTCGGAAACGCAAGAATGGATGGTTGTATATAGAGCTTTATATGATAGAGATGATTCGCAAATTTGGGTTAGACCAGAGAAAATGTTTTTAGAAGAAATCCCAAAAAGGCCTGATAATATAACAGGTCAAAGCCATCGTTTTGAGCTTATAGAAGACGTTAATAAAAATTATTTAAGATAAAATTATGGTATTCCATAATTCAAGAAAAGAAGGTTTAAAAAATGATAGATATTAAATTTTTAAGAGAAAATCCTGATGTGGTAAAAGAAAATATTAAGAAAAAATTTCAAGACCATAAATTAGTATTAGTAGATGAAGTTATTGATTTAGATAAAAAAAATCGTGATGCTATGATGCACGGTGATGAACTTAGAAATGAAAGAAAAGTATTAAGTAATAAAATTGGAAGCTTGATGCAAAACGGAAAAAAAGATGAAGCAGAAAAAATAAAAGCGAGAGTTCAAGAAATTAATAATGAATTAGTTGAAAATGAAAAATTAGAGGAAAAATATGCTGAGGAAATTAAAACTAGAATGATGAAAATTCCAAATATAATGCATCAATCAGTTCCTATAGGAAAAGATGATAGTCAAAATGTGGAAGTACAAAAATTTGGTGAACCTGTTGTTCCAAATTATGAAATTCCTTATCACGCTGATATTATGGAATCTTTTTCAGGTATAGATTTGGATTCTGCAAGACGTGTTGCAGGAAATGGCTTTTATTATTTAATAGGAGATATTGCAAGATTACATTCTGCTATACTTTCTTATGCAAGAGATTTTATGATTAATAAAGGCTTTACATATTGTATTCCCCCTTATATGATTAGAAGCGATGTAGTAGATGGCGTTATGAGTTTTGAAGAAATGGACGCTATGATGTACAAAATTGAGGGTGAAGATTTATATTTAATTGGTACAAGCGAACATTCTATGATTGGCAAGTTTAAAGGACAAATTTTAAATAAAGAAAATTTACCTTATACTATGACATCTTATTCTCCTTGTTTTAGAAAAGAGAAAGGTTCACACGGTATTGAAGAACGTGGTGTTTACAGAATTCATCAATTTGAAAAACAAGAGATGATTGTTGTTTGCGAGCCAGAAGATAGTTACAATTGGTATGATAAATTATGGTCTTACACTGTTGAATTATTTAGAAGTATGAATATTCCTGTTCGTACTTTAGAATGTTGCAGTGGAGACTTAGCAGATTTAAAAGCAAAAAGTGTAGATGTAGAAGCTTGGAGCCCAAGACAGCAAAAATATTTTGAAGTTGGAAGTTGTTCTAATTTAACAGATGCACAAGCAAGAAGATTAGGAATTCGTATTAAGGGAGAAAAAGGAAACTATTTAGCACATACTTTAAATAATACAGTAGTAGCTCCTCCAAGAATGCTTATAGCTCTTTTGGAAAATAATTATAATGAAGACGGAAGTGTTAATATTCCTGAAGTACTAAGACCTTATATGGGTGGAACAGAAAAATTAATTCCTAAAAAATAAAATGAACTGTAATTTATAGAAAGGAAATGGTATGTTAATTAAAAATCCTAGATTTGAAATTTCTGCTGTTGGACCTAAACAATATCCAAATAACAACTTACCAGAAATTGTGCTTAGCGGTAAATCTAATGTTGGAAAATCTTCTTTTATTAATACTATGATTAATCGAAAAGCTTTAGCAAGAACTAGTAGCGAACCTGGTAAAACAAGACAGATTAACTTTTATAATATGGATGAAAAATTCTATTTTGTAGATTTGCCTGGATTTGGATACAGCAAAATGTCTCATACAGAACAAGAAAAAGTAGGAAAATTTATTGAAGAATATTTATTTTCTAGAAAAAATATTTCCCTTATTATACTTTTCCTTGATATACGCCACAAGCCTAGTGAAAATGATATTTTAATGCTTAATTATATTAGAAATACGCATCTTCCATATTTAATTTTAGCAAATAAAGCAGATAAAATAGCTTCAACTAAAGTTGAAAGCTATGTACAAGATTTGAAAAAATCGCTAGAAACAGATGAAAATGATGTTATTCTTCCTTTTTCTTCAGAAAGAAAGATTTACACTGAAAATGTTTGGAATATGATAGAAAAATACATACAATAATTATTTTTAAATTGTAATCTACAAAATTTATTTTTAGACGATTAAGATTGGAGATTTATATAATGAAACTTACTTCAGACAACGAAACATTAGCAGAAAATAAAGTATTAATATTATATATTTTAAATAAAATTGATAGATCTATTAGCAATGATGAGTTATACCAATTGGTTTTATCTATTGAAGATATGAATTATTTTTATTTTCAACAATTTCTTTTAGATTTACTTGAAAATAAATATATTGAAACATATCAAGAAAATGAACATTGCGAGCAAATTTATCGTTTAACTACAAGTGGAAAGAAAACTTTGGAACTAACAAAAGATTTAATTCCTGGAATTGTAAAATTAAAAATTGATAGTACCATAAAAGGTGAATTAAAAGAAATAGAAGAAGAAGTTTCTATTATTTCTGAATTCACACCACAAGATGATGGTGGATTTATGGTTACCTGTAAAGTTGTAGAACATAATAAAACTATCTTTGAGGTATCTACTTTTGCATCTTCTAGGGAGCACGCAAAAGCAATCTCTGACAACTGGAAAGAAAATGCAGTGGACATTTACCCTAAAATGATTCATTTATTATTTTAAGAAAAAATCCTAATCTAATTCGATTAGGATTTTTGTTTTTTTGTAAAATTATTATTGACTTTTTGTATAAATTATATTAAACTGTTGTTCATAGATAGTAAGTTATTATTTAGAAGTGTGGTTGTCATCTCCATTTTACATAAGATAAGGAGGTGATAATATGAATAAATTATTATTTAAATCATTAGTAATTTCAATAATTATTAATATTTTATTATTATTTATCATATTTACTTTGATACTAATTATTTTATTCTAAAGTAAATTCACATTTCTAGAACCAATAGAAATGTTTCTATTTTTATTGGCAACCACACTTTTGTGGTAACCTTACTATCTATTTTTATTATATACAAAATTTTACAATTTGTAAATACTTTTTAATTATTTTTTATTTTATTTCTTACATACTCATATAAGATAATTGCTGTAGCAACTGATGCATTTAGGCTTTCTGTTTTTCCTAACATAGGTATTTTTATTTTTTCATCTGAATATTCTAAAATTTCTTTTGATACTCCACTTGCTTCATTTCCTATTACAACTACTTTCTTGTTATAATCCACATCATAAATACTATTTTGCGTTTCTAATGATGTTGCCATAATTTTATATTTATGCTTTTTCATATTTTTTAATGTTTCTAGCAAATTATCACTTTCAATAATATTTACTCTAAAAATAGCACCCATTGTTGACCTTACAACTTTTGGATTATAGGCATCTGCTGTTTCTCTTGATACGATTACTTGTTTTAGACCTGTACTGTCAACTGTTCTTAATATAGTACCAAGATTTCCCGGATCTTGTATACCATCTAAAACAACAATCATATCTTCTTTATAATCTATATTTTCTTCTGAGTTTTGCTTTTTTATAACTGCTAAAATTCCTTGTGGATTTTGAACATCACTAATCAAGGAAAATATTTTTTTATTTACATAGATACACTCATATTTTGCAATTTCATATAATAGTTTTTTATCTATTGTTCCACTTTCTACATTTTCTTCACAAACAACAATTAAATTAATAACCGCTTCTTCTTTAATTGCCTCTTTAATCATTTTTATGCCTTCTACGATATATTCATTATTCAAATCTCTGTATTTTTTTTCTTTTAATTTTCTAATATTTTTAATAATTTCATTATCTTTACTTGTAATAATTTGCATTTTAGCTCCTTTAAAAAATTATAATTTTATTTACAAAGATGATTTAAAAAATTTTTAACTTCTTCTAATAGTATTTTACCAGATTCTGATTTTATTCTTAAAGTTATATAAGGTTCTGCACCTGGTGAAAATCTTATTCTATCTTTATATTCTTTTATTAAATCGTCAATTACCTCTGGATGAAATGATTCTAAATCAAAGTAAAAAACAATATTAGATATTTTTTGAGAAATTTTAAACACGCCACTTTTTTTACATAGCATTTTAATTCTTGCAATTTCTAATAAATTTTCCATTTCTTTTGGCATATTTCCATATCTATCTGTTACTTCATCTACTACATCCATAATGTCTTCTTCTGTTTTAGCAATCGCTATATTTTGATAAACTTCAATTTTTTGAGAAGTATTTTCAATATAATCATCTGAAATATAGCTTGATACATTTAAATCAATTTGAATTTCTTTTTCTTCTTTTACCTCTATTCCCTGCATTGATTTAATAACTTCATCCAATATTGTACAATATGTGTCATAACCTACTTGATCCATATGTCCGTGCTGAATTTCTCCAAGCAAGCTTCCAGCCCCTCTAATTTCTAGGTCTCTCATTGCAATTTTAAATCCAGAACCAAATTCAGTAAATTCCTTAATTGCCTTTAATCTTTTATCTGCAACCTCAGACAATAGCTTATCTCTTTTGTAAGTGATATACGCATAAGCTTGTGTGTTACTTCTGCCCACTCTTCCTCTAATTTGATAAAGCTGAGCTAAACCTAATCTATCTGCATTTTCTACAATAATAGTATTAGCATTTGGTATATCAATTCCTGATTCTAGAATTGTTGTACAAACAAGCACATTAATTTTACCATCAACAAAACGCTCCATAATATCTTCTAGTTCTCTACCGCTCATTTGTCCGTGAGCATATTCCACTTTTGCTTCTGGGACAAAATCTTTTACTTCTTCCGCTTTTCTTAGAATTTGTTCTACATTATTGTATAAATAAAAGACTTGACCTCCTCTTTCTAACTCTTTTGTAATTGCTTCCTTTATAATTTCATCATCATATTCAAGCACATAAGTTTGAACTGGCTTTCTGTTTTGAGGTGGCTCGTAAATAACAGACATATCTCTTATTCCAACAATAGACATATGTAATGTTCTAGGAATTGGAGTGGCGGTCATTGTTAAAACATCAACTGTTGCTTTTAGTTCTTTTATTTTTTCTTTATCTTTAACACCAAATCGATGCTCTTCATCGATAATCAATAGCCCTAAATCCTTAAAATTAACGTCTTTACTTAAAATTCTATGAGTACCAATAAGAATATCTATTTCTCCTAATTGTAATTTTTTAACTATGTCTTTTTGTTCTTTCTGAGTTCTAAATCTATTTAATAACTCTACTCTAATTGGAAAATTCTTCATTCTTTCTTTAAAAGTTTCGTATTGTTGGTTTGCAAGAATTGTGGTAGGAACAAGATATGCAACTTGCTTTTGGTCCATTACCGCTTTAAATGCTGCACGAATAGCTACTTCTGTTTTACCATATCCAACATCTCCACAAAGCAACCTATCCATAGGTTCTTCCTTCTCCATATCTTGCTTTACTTCTTCTATGCATCTTAATTGGTCATCTGTTTCAACATAAGGAAAATCGTCTTCAAACTGTTTTTGCCATCCCGTATCTTTTCCAAAAGCAAATCCTTTTGCATTTTTTCTTTTTGCATATAATTCAATTAAATTCTTGGCTACTTCTCTTAAATTTGATTTAACTTTTGCCTTTGCTCTCTCCCAATCTTTTGTTCCCAATTTGTTTAGTTGAGGAATAGCTTCGCCTGCACCAATGTATTTTCTTACATTATCTAAAGAATTAGTAGGAACATATAAAACATCGTCATCTCTATATTTTATTTTAATATAATCTTTGGTAACATCGCCTGTTTTTATTGTATTAACGCCAACAAATTGTCCAATTCCATTTGTTCTATGAACAACATAGTCTCCTACTTTTAAATCTGCAAATACAACCTTTTCTCCTTGTCTAAAAGCACTAGATGAAGACGTTCTTTTTCTTTTTTTGTCTGAAGAAAATATTTCTTCACTTGTAATTACTATTAAATCTGTATCGTAACATTCAAATCCTGATGATAAAATTCCTTTAGATATAGTTACCCTTCCATTTTCTAGTTTTTGATTTAAGTTATCTAAATATAGATGTGGAATGTCCTTTTCTGCTAATATTTTTACTACCTTTTTACTGTTTTCTTCATTACCACATAAAATAATAATTTTTTTATTATTTAATACACTTTCTATTGTTTTGTCTATCAAAAGTTCTATACTACTTTTATAGAAATTAAGTTCTTTGTAAGTAAATCTATACATATTTGGTCTATTAAAAGCAATATCTTGTTTTTCCAAAAAGACCTGTTGTCTTTTACTTAAAATATCTTCAATTTCTAAGAAATCTTTTAAGCCTTCTAAAACTTGTGGTACAATTTTTTGCTTTTCAATAAGAGCTTTTATTAATACTTCACTATCTTTTTTTATATTTTCTGCTCTTGCCTTTATTTTTGTAATTTCATCTAAAAATATAATTGTATCTTTTGGCAAATGTTCTATAAAACTTACTGTTTCCTTGTAAAAATAGTGAAAATATTTGTCAATTTTAGATAAATAATTACCTGACATTATTTGTTCTATATCATTAGAAACTATTTCATTTCTTTCATCATTAGCATTGAAATTTTCTTCCTGAGATATTTTCTTTGTTATTTTTTCTAAAGAATCTGTTAATAAATACTCATTTGCTGGAAAAATTTTTATTTCTTTTAGCTCTTCTGTTGATCTTTGAGAGGAAATATCAAAATAACGAATAGAATCTATTTCGTCTCCCCAAAATTCTATTCTAACCCCTTTTTTATTGGTAATGGCAATATCAACTATGTCTCCTCTAATACTAAATTGTCCCTTACCTTCTATCATATCTGTTCTTTCGTAGCCTAGTTTTGCTAAGTTTTCCTTAACTTTTTCAAAATGATATTGTTTATTGAATTGAAAATTCATTGTTTTTGAATACAAATCTTTTGCAGGTATCATTTCTTGCATACAAGCTTCTATTGTGGTTACAATTATATCTACATTTCCATTTTGTATTCTGTTTAATGCTTCCATTCTTTCATAAAATGCATCTTTACTTTCTGCTATATAGTCGTAAGTTACAATTTCTTTTTTAGGAAAATATACAACTTTAGAAGTAAAATAGCTGATGTCTTGCATTAGTTTTTTTGCCTGTATTTCATTATATGTAATAATACATATTGGCTTTTTTGTTTCTTCTTTTGTTGCTTCTAAGAATTGTATTTTTGCCACGTCAGTTAAGCCCAATAAATTAATTGGGCTTATTTTTTCTTTTATATTTTTTAAATAGTCTTGAAACTTTTCGTTATCAATTAAATTTTTAATAATGGCATTCATTTTGTTTTCGAGTAAACTCCTTAATGTAACTATTATACCATTTTTTTCCATAAAAGTCTAGGGGTGTTTGAATAAATTGCAATTTGTCTGTCACTTAGTACCAATACGCTAGATTTAGAAATGAATTGATTAATTTTGTTTGTTCTTCCAATTCCTCTAGGTTTGATACATCATATTTTTTTCCGTTTATATTTCTTGAACTTAATGTCCATAAAAATGCTTTTAATTTTGGGAATCTCTCAACATTTTCCTTCATAAAGCAAATTAAATCGCATAACCTTTTATATAATTCACTTTGCTTTTCCTCTTCTTTTTGATACTGGTCTGAATTTACAATTAGTTCAAGGGGCTCTGAAATTCTTAATCTATAACTATCTCCATCAAATGTATTTAGAAAGTTTTGATAACTTTCGCAAAATATTCTATACATTATATCTCTCCCTAAATATTTTTAATTTTCTTTATTTATTCTCCTATTTTTTATATTTTATATTGAATAAATTTCGTTGTCAATACATTAAACGATAATTCATATAGTATATGTAAAAATTTTATATAAGTTGCAATTTGACTTTTGGTGCTTTTTGTCATATTATATAAATATATGGAATATTGGAGGAATGTTTATGTTTAAAGAGTTTAAGGAGTTTGCAATAAAAGGGAATGCCTTAGAACTTGCAGTAGGTGTGATTATTGGTGGTGCTTTTCAAACTATTGTTAAATCTTTAGTTGATGATATTATTATGCCATTTATTTCAATTTTTATTGGAGATGTGGATTTTTCAAATTGGGGATTTACAATTGGTAATACTACTATTGCTTATGGTTCTTTTATATCAGCTATTGTTAATTTTTTACTAATTGCGTTTTCGTTATTTTTAGTAGTAAAATATGTTAATAAATTTAATGCAAAATTAGAAGAAGCTAAAAAAGAGGAAATGAAAAGGATTTCAAAAATTCAAAAAAATAATAGATTCTTAGGAAAATTTACAAAGAAAATTGAGATTGAAGATGAAACAGCAGAAGACGTAAATTCTACTACGAAGCTTTGCCCTTACTGCTTTTCAGAAATTAATAAACAAGCAACTAGATGCCCACACTGTACTTCTAATTTAAAAGATGTATAACATTATAAATTGAACCCAAATTATTAGACAAAAGTTTAATAACTTGGGTTCAATTTTTATTCAATATTATTATTTATACAAAACATCTTTATGAAATTCTGGGAAGTTACACTCGCATTCTCTTAAAAAATAATGATCTGTATGTCCGAGATATGTAATCTATTACCATTCTTTTTTTGCTTGTATTTTCCTTATATTCTGCATTCCTTTCATTCAAAAATGCATATAATTTGTTTTTACTTTCGTTTACTTCTTGATTACTTTCATCTAAGTAATCCAAATATTTATAAAATAGTTTATTAAAGTATTTCTTAATTATTTCCTTATTTTTACTTGCTTCTTTAGAATTATATATATGTTCATAATTCCATTGTTTTAATTTTATTAAACTATTGAAAACTTCTTTTGAAAAGCATAAATAATCTTTTCCATAACTATTTTCAATAATGTCTTTTATAATTTTATCTACAATAGTTGAATTATTATTACCTAATATTTTAGTTATTTCAGTTGGTAAATCTTCCCTCTTTATGCTTCCTACTATAATTGCATCTTCAATATCTCTACCAATATATGCTATTATATCCGAAATTCTTACAACACAGCCTTCTAAGGTCATAGGAGTTATTTTTTGGGAATATTTTTCTTCGTGAAATGACTGATTCAATTCGTTTAAAAACTGTTCTTTTGTTTTTGCTTTTGGCCTATATTCGCTTTGCAATAATTCTCCATTGTGAGCTAAAATTCCGTCTAAGGTTTGAAGAGTAAGGTTTATTCCCTCTATATCTTTTAATGTTCTTACACTTTGTGCATTATGCTTAAAATAGCCAATATTTTCTTTAATACAAATATCATTTAAAATATATTCACCTATATGTCCAAATGGCGTATGTCCTACATCGTGCCCAAGAGATATTGCTTCTATTAAATCTTGATTTAAATTTAATATTTTTCCAATCGTCCTTGCAATTTTAGATACAAGTTGTACGTGCAAAACCCTGTGCGTAATATGGTCATTTTCGATAAAAGAATATACTTGTGTTTTATCTATATATCTTGTATAACTCATAGAATGTATAATCCTGTCAGCATCTTTAGAGAATAAAGTTCTTGATTCATTTTCCTTCATTCTGTTATCTTTTTTTAGTAATATAGCATCCTTACTTTTGCAGGCATATTTTGAAAGAGTATCTTCTTTTTTTATTATTTCTTCTCTTATTTCATCAAAAATATTTCCCATATTATACTTCCTTTCTAATGAAATTCAATATTTAATTTTGCATCTAAATTATACCTTTTTTTAAGAAATTTTGCAATAATTCATATTTCGCTTGCAATATTTCATTTTTTGTGGTAGAATGTTATATGTTATAGTTTAGACTTATCAAGAGGAGGTGCTTATAGATGCCAAATATTAAATCAGCAATTAAAAGAGTAGGTATTATAGAAAAGAAAACATTAGAAAATAATATGATTAAATCAGCATACAAAACAGCTGTTAAAAATTTTGAATTAGCTGTTGCTGAAGGTGATGTTAAAAAAGCTGAAACATTACTTTCACAAGCTACAAAGAAAATAGATCAAGCTTGCACAAAAGGTGTTATTGTTAAAAATACTGCTTCAAGAAAAAAATCTAATTTAGCTAAAAAATTAAATGCTATGAGCAAATAATATAAGTAAACAAGAAAAGGTGGCTATGCCACCTTTTTTTCTTCCATTATTTACATTTGTTTTTTCTTTTTTATCGTGTTATCATTAATAATAGGAGTTGATACATATGATAAAAATAATTAAAAATGAATTTAATAATTTAGATAACACGGTTAAAAAAATTATGAAAAATGGTTTTAAATTTGCCTTTACTTTTTGTATTTTCTCTACCATTATTTTATTAATCTATACTTTATTTTATAAAATGCCAATTATTTATTATGCTGGAACTACTCTATTTAAGACTTCTTTAATGTTTTTTGCAGATTTTATTATATTAGGAATTGGATTTGATAAAATAAAGAAACAAATGGCTTAATATTCTTACATTTTATTTATTTCTTCCACAAACATTTTATTTAACATTTGTGGGTTTGCTTTTCCTTTTGTTTCCTTCATTGCCTGTCCTACTAAGAAACCTAATGCTTTATCTTTTCCTGCCTTATAATCTGTAACAGATTGCATATTTGCTGCTAATATTTTTAGTACAACCTCTTTAATTGCTCCTTCATCAGAAATTTGTACCCATCCTTTTTCTTCTATTATTTTTGATGGCATTTTTTCTGGTGTTTCAAACATTTCTTCTAAAACTTTCTTTGCTATTGCACTACTTATTGTTCCTTTTTCTATTAATGTAATTAATTCTGCTAAAGATTCTGCAGCAAATGGTATTCTATCTGGTTCCCATTCCTTCTCATTTAAAATTCTAGATACATCAGATAATAGCCAGTTTGCTACTGCTTTTGTATTTCCACAAATTTTAGAAGCTTTTTCAAACATATCAGAAAGATATTTAGAGGCTGTTAAAATATTAGCTTCTTTTTCTGTTAAACTATATTCTGCTATGTATCTTTCTTTTCTGCTTTCAGGTAATTCCGGTAAATTTTTTCTAATATTTTCTATATATTCATCAGATAATTTAATAGCTACTAAATCTGGGTCTGGAAAATATCTATAATCTTGTGCATCTTCCTTATCTCTCATTGAAAATGTTCTTCCAGATACATCATCCCATCTTAGTGTTTCTTGTGTAATTGTACCTCCATTATCAATTACTTCTACTTGTCTATCTACTTCGTATTCGATTGCTCTTACAATACTTCTGAAGGAATTCATATTTTTCATTTCTGTTCTTGTACCTAATTTTGAACTTCCCTTTGGTCTAATAGAAACATTAACATCTGCTCTTAATGATCCTTCTTGCATTTTACAGTCTGATACTTCTATATACTCTAATATAGATTTTAATTTTTTCATATACATTTCTACTTCACTGCTTGACCTTAAATCTGGTTCTGATACAATTTCAATTAATGGTACTCCTGCTCTATTTAAATCAACCAAACTACCTCTACCATAAGGATCGTGGTTTAGTTTTCCTGCATCTTCTTCTATATGAATTCTGGTAAGCCTTATTTTCTTTGGTCCATTCTCTGTTTCAATTTCTACATATCCGTGTTCACAAAGTGGTTTATCAAATTGTGAAATTTGATAAGATTTTGGTAAATCTGGATAAAAGTAATTTTTTCTATCATTTTTACTATTTCTAGAAATTTCGCAATTAGTTGCTAATCCTGCTTTTACTGCATATTCTACAACTTTTTCATTCAATACAGGAAGTGTTCCTGGCATTGCCATACATACTGGACAAGTATGTGTATTAGGCGCTCCTCCAAATTCTGTAGGACAAGAACAAAATATTTTAGTTTTAGTTGAAAGTTCGCTATGAACTTCTAACCCTATAATCACTTCATAATCTTCTCTAGGCATAAATTTATCTCCTTTATATTTAATTTTGTTTTGATTATTCAAAGATATATACTAAAACAAATAAAAAACGCATTTATTTGTTTTTAAATTCTGGTTGATATTTATCTCTAAATTTTACCCTTTGCTCATAAGTATATGCTGCATTTAGAATTGTTTCTTCATCGAAATGCTTTCCTATAATCTGCATTCCAATTGGCATTCCCTGTGAATCTACTCCACAAGGAATTGAAATACCTGGTAATCCTGCGATATTAACTGAAACAGTACAAATATCTGCTAAATACATTTCTAATGGATTATTTGACCTTACTCCTATATCAAATGCAACAGTTGGTGATGTTGGAGTAATTAAAACATCATATTTTTCAAATGCTTTATCAAATTCTTTTTTTACTAATGTTCTAACTTGTTGTGCTTTTTTGTAATATGCATCATAATATCCTGAAGAAAGAACATAAGTACCAAGTATAATTCTTCTTTTTACTTCTGCTCCAAATCCTTCTGTTCTTGAATTTACAAAAATATCTTTTAAGCTTTCATAATTTGGTGTTCTATATCCATAACGTATTCCATCAAATCTTCCTAAGTTTGAACTTGCTTCAGCACAAGCAATGATATAGTAAGTTGCTAATGCATAATCTGCAATTGGAATAGAACATTCTTCTACAGTTGCTCCCATTGCTTTGTATTCGTCTATTGCTTTTTCCAATGCGGCTTTTACTTCACTATTTATTCCCTCTCCAAAATATTCTTTTGGTACGCCAATCTTCAATCCTTTTACATCATTTTTTAATGCTTTTGTATAATCTTTTTTCTCTGTTTGAATAGATGTTGTATCTTTTTCATCGTGTCCTGCTATTACATTTAAAAGCATTGCACTATCTCTTACGTCTTTTGTAATAGGTCCTATTTGGTCTAAAGAGGAAGCAAATGCAACTAAACCATATCTTGAAACTAAGCCATAAGTTGGTTTTAACCCTACTACACCGCAAAAACTTGCAGGCTGACGAATTGAGCCACCTGTATCTGAACCTAATGCCCAAGGAACTAAACCTGCTGCAACCGCTGCTGCACTTCCTCCTGATGATCCTCCAGGTACTTTGTTCAAATTCCAAGGATTACGTGTTTTCTTAAATGCAGAATATTCGGTAGACGCTCCCATCGCAAACTCGTCCATATTCAATTTGCCTAAATCTATCATTCCTTCTGCATTTATTTTTTCAGTTACTGTTGCATTGTATGGAGCAACAAAATTTTCTAGCATTTTAGAACTACAGGTTGTTTTTACCCCTTTAGTGCATATATTATCTTTTATTCCTATTGGAATGCCAGAATATGTAGCTGATATTTCTCCGTTATCTATTTTTTCTTGTATTTTATCTGCCTGTTCTAAAGCCGTATCGGTTAATGGTGTTACAAAAGCATTTACATCTGGCTCTTTTTCTATAATTCTATCAATATATGCCTGTGTAATTTGCTTTACTGTTAACTCTTTTTTATCTAATTTTTCCTTTAACTCATATACAGTTAAATCGGTAATATTCATTTAGCTTTCCTCCTCTATATTACTTTGGGTATTTTAAACATATTATCTTCTTGTTCTGGTGCATTTTGCAATAATGCTTTATTATCTTCAAATACTTTTATTTCATCTTTTCTAAAAACGTTATAGTTATCTATTGCTCCAATTGCTGTATCTAATCCATCTATTGGTGCTTTATTTACAATATTTGCAAAGTTAAGTATATCTTGCAAATTTTTAATATATTCTGGAATTTCCTCTTCTTTCAATTTTAGCTTTGCTAAGTTTGCAATATGTAAGATTTCTTCTTTACTAACTTCCATTTTTTACCTCCTATTTTAAATTGCATAAATTCTTATAGCCGTAATTATATAACGAAATAAGGAAAAAAACAAGCTTTTCATTCAGTTTTATTAATAGTATATTAAGAAAACCGGATTCTAAAAAATAGAATCCGGTTAAAGCGGGTTATTGGTTATACAAAACGTCTGCCATCGTAGCAATAAACTTGCCATTAGTTGGCTTTTGATCAGTATCTTTGGTTGTAGAACCAAAATACTTCTCGTGGACACTTGTATCGCCATTTCTCCAGGCCATCCGAATAGCGTGCCGTATTGCTCTTTCAACGCGATTAGGCGTAGTTCCGAACTTTTTGGCAACTGCTGGATAGAGCTGCTTGGTTATACTATGTACGTATTCATCATCACTATATGCCAGTGATATTGCATACTGTAGATAGTCGTAACCTAGGACGTGAGCTGGAATCCCTACTTCGTTGATCAGCCTACAAATTTTCTGCTCAATAGTCAACTTCTCTTCAGCAGCAATTTGTTTCAGTAGACTTCTCCTTTCTTCAGGGGTTAATGCATCCAGCATTTTCCGCAAAAGTACTCTTTCTGTCGTCATTTTCTTGTCTCCTTTTCATTTTTTGCGTTTCCGCTTTTTTTGCGCATTGAGTTTCTCAATACATTTATATTATACCATATTTTACATAAAACGTCAATTATTGAATATTTCCCTTCCATAGTACGCATCTAACATAATTTGTTTTATTTCTGGTATTAACGGTACTCTTGGATTAGCAGATGTGCATTGGTCTGAAAATGCTTTATCTGCTAGTTCATCTACTTTTGCTAGGAATTCTTTTTCGTCAATTCCTGCTTCTTGTAGACTTTTTGGTTCATTTAAATTGTTATTTAATTGCTGTATAGCTTTTATTAAAGAATTTACTCCTTCTTCTGTTGTTTTAGTTGGTAATCCTAATTTACGTGCTAAATTTGCATATTTCTGATCTGCTATAAAATATTCATATTTAGGGAATGAAACAAATTTAGTTGGTTTTGATGCATTATATTTAATAACATAAGGCAAAATAATTGCATTTGCTCTTCCGTGTGGAATATGGAACTCTCCACCTAATTTATGAGCAATAGAGTGATTTAATCCTAAGAAAGCATTGGTAAATGCCATACCAGCAATACAACTTGCATTATGCATTTTTTCTCTTGCCGTTTTATTATCTCCGTGCTCATACGCTTCTTGTAAATAATTAAATACTATTTCTACCGCTTTCTCTGATAAACCGTCTGTATAATCGGACGCCATATTAGATACATAAGCTTCAATTGCGTGTGTTAAAACATCCATACCTGTATCTGCTGTAATTGATTTTGGTAAAGTCATTACTAAGTCTGGATCTATAATTGCAACATCTGGAGTTAATTCATAATCTGCTAGTGGATATTTCATATTTTTTTCTTTATCGGAAATAACTGCAAAAGAAGTTACCTCTGAACCTGTTCCTGAAGTGGTTGGTATTGCTACTAATTTTGATTTAACTCCAAGTTTTGGAAATTTATAGGTACGTTTTCTGATATCCATAAACTTTAATTTCATTCCTTCAACATCTGCTTCTGGATATTCATAAAATAGCCACATTCCCTTTGCAGCGTCTATTGCGCTTCCTCCACCTAATGCAATAATAACATCTGGCTCAAAACTGTTCATTGCTGCAACTCCTCTTTTAATTGTTGCAAAAGATGGATCTGGCTCTACATCTGAGAATATTTCAGAATGAACATATTGACTTCTTTTTCTTAAATGATATAAAATTTTATCTACATATCCTAGTTTTACCATTGAACTATCTGTTACAATAAATGCTTTACTAATATCAGGCATCTTTTCTAGATAAGAAATAGAGCCTGCTTCAAAATATATTTTTTCTGGAATTTTAAACCATTGCATATTAACTCTCCTTTTTGCGACTCTTTTTATATTTATTAGATTAACTGATGATACATTTGATGTTGTTGAATTTCCTCCAAATGACCCACATCCTAAAGTTAAAGATGGCATATTAGTATTATATATATCTCCAATTGCTCCGTGAGTTGAAGGTGAATTTACAATAATTCTTCCTACTTTTACTCTCTCTGAAAATTTCTCAATAATTTCATTATTTTCGGAATGAATAGCTGCTGAATGTCCAAGTCCACCAAATTCTAGTAATTTTTCTGCTAAAGAAATTCCCTCTTCGCTATTATTTACTTTGTAATAAGCTAAAACAGGGCTAAGCTTTTCTTGAGAAAATGGATAATCTGATCCAACGCCTGTTTCTTCTACAACTAAAACTTTTGTATCTTTTGGAATTTCAATATCTGCCAATTTTGCTATTTTATAAGGACTCTGTCCTGCAATTGCTCCAATTAGCGTATTTCCTTTTTCTTTGTTGAACATTGCCTCTTGCAATCTTTGTTTTTCATCTTTGCTTAGGAAATAACAACCTGCTTCTTTCATTAATTTTTCAAATTCTTTTGTTATTTCCTTATCAACGATAACAGCTTGTTCTGATGCACAAATCATACCATTATCAAAAGATTTTGACATTACCAAGTCGTTTACAGATGTTTTTAATTTTGCTGTTTTTTCTATATAACAAGGAACATTTCCTGGTCCTACACCTAAAGCAGGCTTTCCTGATGAATATGCTGCTTTTACCATTCCAGTTCCACCTGTTGCTAAAATCAAATTTACATCTGGATGATGCATAAGCTGACTTGTTGCCTCTATAGATGGTTCTTCTATCCATAAAATACAATCTTTAGGTGCTCCCATTTTTACAGCAGCATCTCTTAAAATTGTAGCCGCTTCTACACTACACTTTTGTGCTGATGGATGGAAACCAAAAATAATAACATTTCTTGTTTTTGCCGCAATTAATGACTTAAACATTGTAGTAGATGTTGGGTTAGTAACAGGTGTTACACCTGCAATAATTCCAATTGGTTCGGCAATTTCCTCATAGCCTTCTTCGTCGTTTTCTGAAATTACGCCAACTGTTTTATCATATTTAATATTATGATAAATGTATTCTGTTGCAAACATATTCTTCGTAATTTTATCTTCGTAAATTCCTCGTCCTGTCTCTTCTACGGCCATCTTTGCAAGTTTCATATGATTATCAAGACCAGCCATAGCCATTGCTTTTACAATATTGTTTATTGTATCTTGGTCTAGTTTCATATATTCTTCTGATGCCACCTTGGCACGAGCTACCAAACTATCTACCATTGTCTTAATCCTAAGTTTTTCCTCTTCGCTAATTTCATTTGCCATAATATTCCTCCTTTTAAAATAATTATTTCCAAGTAATTATATATTATTCAAAAACAAAAATCAAGTGACCCCATTGGGGACGTTCCTAAAAAGGTCCATTTGGACCATTTTAGGAACGTCCCCAATGGGGTCAAAATTTTCCTAATACGGTTAATATACATATTTTTGTGGGTTTACCACTTTTCCATTAATATGAATTTCTAAATGTAAATGTGGTCCAGTTGCAGAACCTGTTTGACCAATTAAGGCTATTTTATCACCTGCATTTACTTTTTGTCCTTTTGAAACCTTTAGCTTACTGCAGTGTCCATAGTAAGTTTCTACGCCATTTCCGTGATTTACAATTACTAAGTTTCCAAGTTCTCCTCTACTTCCAGAAAATGTAACTGTTCCTGCAGCTACGGCATAAATAGGTGTGCCGGCACTTGCTGCTATATCTAGTCCTTTATGGTTGGTACTTCCTATTCCTCCAGGTGAAGAACGTTTTCCATATCTGGATGTAATGATTCCTGAAACAGGTCGTACAGAAAATTCAATTCCATTTACATTGCTTTCTTTTACTAATTTTGTTACTGCAATATTTTTTTCTACAACAGCTGCTGCAGCTTTTAATTTTGCAGCTCTTGCTTTGGCTGCTTTTTCTTTTGCTATTTTAATATCAGTTTGCTTTTCCTTTTTTAATTCGTTTGAAACTATGCTCTTTGCTTTGTCTGAATCTATTGCGCTAATATCTTCATAACAATCAGAATATACTTGTACAATGCCGATTTTCTTTGTATATTTGTTTTCATATTCTTTCTTTAAATCGTCTACAATTGCCTCTGCTTCGTTCATACTTGCAACGTACGTTTTATTTTTTCCGTCTAAAGAAATAGCATAATTTGTATATTCTATTGATACTTGATTTTCTATTTCTGATTTGACTGCTTCTTGTTCCTCTATATTTCTATTTACTAACTCTAATTTCAACATAGGAATATTTTTTAAATCTACAAAAGCAATATTCCTTCCTTCTTCTTGCTCTACTTTTTCATTAATATATTCGTCTATATCACTTGGTGAATCAATGTGTCCTACTTTTTTATTATTAATAGAAACTTTGTATTGAGGTTTATATTTTATTAAAATAAATGTACTTATTAAAATCAATGCTATAAAAGCCAATTTAAGTAATTTGATAAACTCTTTTGTGTAGTATTTTAGATTGTTTTTTAAAATAAATAAACACTCTCCTTTTTTCGTCTTTTTTTGAACACAAATACTATTATACTACATATTATTCCAAATGTCAAATTATGTATACCTAAAATTTAGCTTTATCCATAATATTATATAATTATCATTATTGATATATGATTTTTTTTGTTAATTTTGGGAATTAAAACTCTTGATTTTAAAAATATTTAAGAGTTTATAAAAGATAAAAAAAGCGACTATTTTTATTTAAAATAATCGCTTATTTGTTGTAAATCGTTAAAATTATTTTGTCTTAATGCTTCATATACTACAATTGCCACAGAATTGGATAAATTTAATGAACGTAATCCTTCTTTCATTGGAATACGAATTGCCTGCTCGATATTATTTTGAATAAGCCATTCTGGAAGACCTTTCGTTTCTTTTCCAAATAAGAAAAATACCTCATCATATTCATTATATTGTATTTGAGAATATGTATGCTGTGATTTAGTACTTACAAGGAAAATATTAGAATTTACCTTTTTAGAAGCACCTGCATACTTATTTAAAAAAGCTTCTAAGCTTTTGTGTTCTTCTATTTCTAATTTGTCCCAATAGTCTAAACCTGCACGCTTTAAATATTTATCGTTTATTTGAAAACCAAGTGGTTTTACTAAATGCAGTTTAGCACCTGTTGCTGCACAAGTTCTTGCCACATTTCCTGTATTTTGTGGTATTTCTGGTTCTACCATTACAATATTCATTTTCATTTCTTACACCATTCCTTTACATTTTACTTTCTAATAAATTACTTTGGTATCTAATGTATCAGTTAAATAGTTTTTTCCGTCTTTGCTTGACTTTAATTTCAGTTGCACGATTTTTTCGTGCAACTCACTTCCCTCATTAATTAATTTTCGTTTTAAATCACTCCAATAATTTCTTGGAATGTTACTATCTGTTAATGCATAAATGACATCTACCACACTAAAAAAGTATTCTTCTTTTTCAGCATTCCAAACACTTCTTATTTCTTTTCCTTCAAAAAGATTAGAAATCGTTTCTAATTTATTATTCTCCAATGTAACTTCATCTCCTTTTACATTCATTACTATTTTACTATACTATTTGTCAAATTGCAATATTTTTACGAAAATTTGTTTTATTTTTTAGGAAATATTTTAAGGACACGTTTTTTTGTGTCCTTTTCTTTATTTTATTGTATACCCTTCATATTCTGCTTGTATTTTGGATGGCGAAACAGTAGTTAATACTTCTATTTTTGAATAATCTTCGAAGGCTGGTAGCTCTGGTAGTTCAACGGTTTCTGTTGTTCCATCTAATCTTACTACTTTTCCAGTTTTGAAATCCAAATAGTCTGCCTTTTCCCCTTCTTTCCTTAATGGTTCGTTTAAGTAAATATTGGTGGTTACTGGGGCGTGGTACGGTTCATAAGCAGTTGCTGTTTCTCCTAGTTCTATTTGTAGATTTTTAAAGGTTGTATAAGTTCCGACTGGCATTCGAGACTCTTGATATATCGTCATTCTTGTTATTTCTTTGGAAAAGGAATATGTTTTATGTTTTTCATTTAACATAAACTGTATATATTCTTCTCCTCCATCTTTAGGAAAGCAAACTATTTGAAATGGTAAGCTGTATGTTCCATTATAATCCACTATGTCCACGGAAACTGTTATTTTTGTTTGAGCTGGTATATTGATAGATAGTCTTTTTGATAATCTTCCATCATTGTTTTCTTTATTTTTCCATATTGTATAAGTTCCATCATCGTTTTTTATTAAATTTTCATTTACTGCACCGTCTATATCAAATAAATTTTTTCCACTTACCTGTACTGGAACTTTGTAGCCATAAGGCTCATAAGCGGTTGCCGTCGTTCCTTCTTCTATTTGTATATTTTTATATATTCCATAGGAATTTCCATTTTTTTGCTCTCCATTATTTCCCATTTGAAAATATAGCCATAGGTACACTGTTTCATATGAGCCGCTATTAAATGTATCATTAATTACTTTTTCAGATGAAAATGGGTGTTCAAATGTTGGGTGTGTTCCAAATACGTAATCCGATCCTCCAGTAGTAGAAGTCCTTACCCATACACTACCACCACCGTTATATTCTTCTGAATTAATCATTTGAAAGCTTCCACTTACTGTATAATAGGTATTCTTTTTTAATTTTAAAGGATAAATTAGTGCTGTTTGCTTATCTCCATTTGGCTTTTCTATTACATTATTTCCATCTATTTGCATTTCACAATTAGTTTTTATAACATTTGGGTCATTAGGGTTAAATAAATTTTTTGTTCTATCTCCTACACTTTGTATTTCTACTGGATTCGTTGGAGATGGGGTTCCGTTTTGCACACTGTTTCCATATATTCTGTAATTGCCTATGTTTCCTCCAAAAGTTCTTTCTAATGGTAGGGCTGCGCTATTTTCTACTTCTGCTGTTAATGTTGTTTTATTCTTTTTTCTTAATGCTCCAAAGGCTTGGTCATAGGCTCCTTGCTCTCCTTCTCCTGCATAGATCTCGCTTACTATGTTAAATTGTTCTTGCACATCTTTTCCTTTGTTTACATTGCTTGCAAATAGCAAAATTAAAAAAGCGGACATAAACAAGAGCGCTACTAATACAAATATGGCTATTGCTCCCTTTTCGCTTTTTTGATTTCTTACTCTATTATTTTTTAATCTTTCTTCTACTATTTTTTCTTTAGAATTGCTTCTCTCTCTCTCTCTCTCTCTCTACAAGCGCAACGGTTTTCGGACATTTCTACTCCCTCTTTCGTTTTTCTTTTTTCTTTATTATATACATTCATTTCATCTTTGTCAATTTTTTTATGGTAAAGGTATTCAATTTATCAGAATAATTTTTTTTATTTGAAAAAGAATATTATATATTGAATAAAAATATATAAATGTAATGTTCAAGTTGGATAGATACAAAATTTTAATTATTACGGTTAAACGTAAATTAGTTTAATTTTTTATATTTTTTTACGGTGTATCGTAAAAATTTGACATTTTCATAAAGAAATAGTATAATGGGTATAAGAATAAAGCAAGGAGGATATCTTTATGATAAAAAGAGAAGAATACTTAAAAAGAATAAGAGGGTTTTATGATCAAGATTTAATAAAAGTAATTACAGGAATTCGAAGGTCTGGAAAATCAACTTTGCTAAAACAGATTATAGACGAATTAAAGGCTAAAGGTATACCAGAAGAAAGAATTATTTATATTAATTTTGAAGATATAGATATGTCATTTATCAAAAACGATATGGATTTAAATTCCTATATCAAAAAACAAATGACTAAAAAAGAAAAATATTACTTATTTTTCGATGAGATTCAAAATGTAGTCAATTGGGAAAAAGCTATAAATTCATTTAAAGCAACAAAAAATGTATCTATTTTTATAACGGGTTCCAATAGTAATCTACTATCTGGTGAATTAGCAACACTATTAGCTGGTAGGTATGTTTCTTTTCAAATGCAACC
>CANQDX010000003.1 GCA_947594065.1 uncultured Clostridia bacterium | reverse complement strand
TAATTTGTTATTATAAAATCAAAAAAAGATGAAATTGTTATTATTTTTTACAATTCATCTTTTAAATATTTGAAAATCTATGATTTTTACTAAATTGTTTGTAGGAGGAAACCATTGTAATTACTACATTTTAATTTTTCGTCATAAGAGAATATGGTTGTTATAATTAACGCGATTAGCGTTATACCTTTGTTAGTTTTTGATTTTACTTTTTTGTTTTTTAGATTTTTGTTCATTTTTTTTCATCCTTTCCTTTGTACACTTTTCTTGTGTGTACATTGTATTATTCTTTTTTTATTTTGTCAATAATATTATGCTCTTTTTGTACCTTTTCTTATACATATATTTTTTTATTTGTTTTTAAGCGCAAAAAAGACAGGTAAAAACTTACCCATCTCTTACATATATCTTTAATAAAGCATTTAAAATGCCTTGTCTTTTATTTATTAAATTGCATTGTGTGTGTGTGTACGATGCCAACGGTTTTAACGTTTTCTAACATTGCAATCATTCGTTTCTTCTCCTTCTTTTGATTTCTTATTCCATTCTATATTTAATCTTTTTCATTGTCAAGATATTTCATTAATATTTATAGAAAAGGAAATACACCCATCTTTTTATTCTTTTACGATAAATCCTGTTGCAATCCATCTTGTTTTGTGTTTTCCGTTTCCATTAATAGGGTCATTAATTAGTTCTCCTTCTACCACTAAGCCACAAGATGTTCCTCCATCTAAGTTTGCAGCATTATATGCGCCATAATTTTGCATTATTTCTGTTAGGTCTACCATATCTGCGCCTTGTCTGCCAATCATTCTTCCATCGATTACTAAAAATAAAACGATTCCATCTTTTCTTTGTCCAATTGCTGATCTAGGAGCTGTTCCCCAGCCTCCATTTCCTTTTATGAAGGAAGGTTTTCCATTTACAATTAAAAATGGTCCGAAGGTTACTGCGTCTCTTACACCTTTTTTTAAAGCTTGATTTGCTGTCATTTTTCCTAGAATTAGTTTGTTTTCTTTAGTGAATCCAATAATTCCTCCTGTTTTTTTGTAGGTTCTATTTGTAACAATTTTTCCATTTTTTATAACAATTCCCTGTGGTATTCCACCTAAGCTATTATAATTAGGATCATAAAATCCACCGCCGTTCATTGCAACTACTGCCTTATTTTCGTTTGCCATATCTACTAAATATTGTCCTTTACTTCCTAAGTATTTAGTTGTACATACAGAAATTTTTGATGGATCATAAATTGCTACAAGATGCCCTGTATAGCCCTTTCCTTTAATATCAATTACCTTATATAATTCATTTCCTTCTTCTTTTTTTAAGATTGCTTCTTCATATTCATTTTCATATTCTATAACTGGCTCTTCTGGTTGTACAGCAATTTCTACTTCTTCTGTATTTGTGGTTTCTCCTGTTTCTATTACAGCATTTTCTGATAAAACAGTTTGAATTGTTTCGTCACTGTATAAACAAGTTGCAATCCATTGATGGCTTAATGTTGTCATAGCTGTAGTAATAAGCCAATCTCTAAATCCATTCCAAGGTCCATATAGTAAAGTACAAGCTGAAATAATTCCAATTATAAATAAGATTAGAATTACTTTTAAGAATGTTTTAAATACTGATTTTTTCTTAACTTCTTTTTTTTCGTTATTATTTTCTTTCATTTTTTTCTCCAACTACCTAACACAATAATTGGGAATCTACATTTTTCGATTCCCGTATTTTTAATTATACAACTTTTTATGATAAAAAACAAGCTTTTATTACTTTTTTATACATTTTAGTTATATTCTACTTTTACTAGATAAAGTCCATTAGGTGGCAATGTTTTTCCTGCCTTTGTTCTGTCTTTTGACCTTATAATTTCTGGTATTTCTTCTGGTTTTATCTTTCCTAATCCAACTTCTATTAATGTTCCTGCAATTATTCTAACCATATTGTATAAAAAGCCATTACCTGTTAATTCTATAATTATTCTATTGTTTTCTTTATAAACTATTGCATCATAAATTGTTCTTACAGAACTTTTAGAGCTTGTCCCACTTGACTTAAATCCTTTAAAATCGTGTTCTCCGATAAAGTATTTTATTGCTTCATTCATTTTTTCTGCATTTAATACTATTGGAAAATGATATTCTAAATTTCTATAAATTGCTGTACCATTTGGAGAATTATTAATAATATATCTATATGTTTTTCTTTTACAGGTATATCGGCTGTGAAATCTTTCTTCTACTTCCTCCGCTTCAATAACTCTTATGCTTTTTTTAAGTTTAGAATTTAAAGCAATTGGAATTTTCTCTATTGGTAAATTGCTTTCTGTTTTAAAATTTGCTATTTGTCCTAAAGCGTGCACGCCTGCATCTGTTCTGCCTGAAGCAATTAGATTTATTTCTTCTCCAGTAATTTCCTTAATTGCTCTTTCTATTTCTCCTTGTATATTTAATTTGTTGGGTTGCTTTTGCCAACCATCAAAATCTTTTCCATCATATTCTATTGTTAGTTTAATGTTACGCATCTTTTTCACCTATTTTATATATCGAAAGAGCAAATATATGATTTGCTCTTTATTCTTGTTTATTCTTTTTAAATTTAATATTTTTTACTTTTTCTATAATTGATTTTTGATCGCCCATTTTAAATCTTTTTGTTACAATGTTGCTAATTAAAATTTTCTTTAATGCTTCTTCTTTTAAGTCTGCAATAAGCGTTCCTTCTTTTGCAATTGATATTTTTCCAGTTTCTTCTGAAACGACAACAATAATTGCGTCTGATTCTTTGCTCATTCCAATTGCTGCCCTGTGTCTAGTTCCTAGCTCTCTTGAAATATCTCCATCTGACGCTAGCGGTAAAACGCAAGCTGCAGCTGCTATTTTGTTTTCGCTTACAATAACTGCTCCATCGTGTAAAGGTGTATTGGGAGTGAATATATTTACTAATAATTGTGGTGATATTTCGCCATTGATTGTTACTCCTGTTGAAATAATTTCTTTTAACCTAATATCTCTTTCTATAACGATTAAAGCTCCTGTTTTGGTTTTAGATAGTTCCATTACAGCTATTCCTATTTTGTAAATATCTTCTTTTGTTTTGGAAATAATATCTTTTTCTAATCCTAAGTATCTAGTTAATTTATTAGAAGACCCTAGTTGTTCTAATGCTCTTCTAAGTTCTGGTTGGAATAATACAATCAGTAAAATTACTCCATAAGTCATAATGGTAGTTAATAAATAGTTTAGAATTTTCAAATTGAATATAGAGCTAAGCCAAGTAATAACAAATAGGAAAATTATTCCTTTTACTAGTTGCATTGCTCTTGAACCTTTTAATATTTTTACAACTTCATAAATTAAAAAAGCAACAATAACAACATCTATTATTAGTGTTATAATAGACCAAGGATTTTGTATGTAGTTTGTGAAAGTTGTACTCCAAAAATCTTTAAATTCAATCATAGGATTATTATTCATTTTCAATTCCTTTCAATATTTATCTATATTTTATTATTCTCATAATTAAAACATTCTAACAAGATAATATATTAATGTAAAACAAATTCCTAATACCATTAATGCTGCCATTACTGCTGCTATAACTCTTGTTGCAATTTTACTTTTATCTATTTTTTTCTTTGCCATTTTATTCATCACTCTCTTTCATTCTTATTTTATATCATATTTATGATTATTTTTCAACATTAAGTACCAATAATATTCAATTTTCATATAATATATTAAGCTAATTTGCTTAAACAATTTTAAAGAAAGGATGTTTTTTATGGATTTCGAAGATAAATGTTGTCCAGTTACTGATATTGATGGTCATATTGCAACTGGTAAGCAATTTGATTTAGATATTGTTTTACCAGAAGATAACAGAGGTGTTTTATTTGGCACTGTTAAAGACTGTTATAAAGAACCTATAAGAGATGCAGTTGTAAAGTTAATTGAAGTTGATTACGAGTGTGGAAAAGAAGAAAGAAGACCAGTTTCTCATACTTTTACAGATAAAGATGGAGAGTTTGTTTTTGGTCCTCTTTGCCCAGATAAAAAATACGACATCCAAATATGGGTAAATAGGGTAAAACACGTTAAAGTTTGTTCAAAGTGTCATCGTGAAGGAAAGTGTTTAAAAGGCGTAGATTTAAAACATTGTGATTGCTATGTTGGAAAAAAAGAAGATTTTGAGAAATGTAAAGATATGTGCTGTACACCAAAACACGATGAATGTGATAATAAACCTAATGCCTAATAAAAGCATTAAAAGACTTGAAAGATAAATAGACCTTTTGAGTCTTTTCTTTTTATTTGAAAAATGAGAATCATTATATGATTCCCATTTTTCTAACTAATTGTTTTCCTTTTTTCATCATTTTTTTAGTATTCATATTATCTGTATACATCATCATTAATCCGGCTGTTATCATTCCACCGATTATCATTCCTTTTGTAAATTTCATTGTTTCTCACATCCCTTTCTTTTATTATTATTCTTATTTTTTTGATTTCTATACGTTTTTATCAAGATATAAATTTCGTGTATTGAAATTAAAATTAAAAATATACCAAATAATTTTTTTAATAATTTTACATCTATTTTTTGTGCTATAATTGCTCCTATAATTGCCCCAATTATGCCCCAAAGTATAATAGGTTTTGCTATTTTAAAATTTATTTTTTTTGATTTTATATTTACATAGATTGCGGCAATAGATGTAGGAATGAAGAATATTAAGTTGGTTGCCTGTGCTATTTTCTGGTCCATATTCAAAAATATGGATAAGCATAATATTAGGATAGTTCCTCCGCCCATACCTGTGCCGGCTGACAATTCCTGAAACAAAGCCTGTTAAAATTTCTATCATAAACACTCCAAACTAATTTGATATCATTTTGTAAGCAGCATAAAGTAGGAAAATGGTAAAAGCAATTTTTAGGTATTTTGTTGGAAGTTTGTTTAGTAATTTTGCTCCAACTATTCCTCCTATTATTCCACCAATTGCGCATAGAATACCCACATTCCAGTTAATATAATTATTTGTATAATAAAAAATTCCACTTGTGACTACCATTGGCAGAATACATAATACAGATGTTGCTCGTGATTTTATATCGTCCATTTTTAGCATATAAAGAAATGCTGGAACAAGTATCATTCCTCCACCGCTAGCAAATAATCCATTTATAACACCAGAAAGTAGTCCAATTAAAATTATTTTCCAATTAAAAAAATTTCTAAACATATTGATAGTTTTAGAAATTTTTTTAAAAATATGTAATTTTTTATAAAATTAATATCATCATAATTTTATATTAATTTAGATAATGAATTTTCATCTGGAATATAATATTTTGTGCCTAACATTTTGTCAGGCAAATATTGCTGTTCTACAATATGTCCTGGATAATCGTGAGGATATTTATAGCCATTTGAATAACCTAAGTTTTTCATATCTTCTATAGGTGCATTTCTAATGTGCATTGGGACTTCTCCTGTATCTTTTGTAGATACATCTTGCAATGCTTTTTCAATTGCTAAATATGATGCATTTGATTTTTTAGATATAGCAACATATACTGCAGCTTCTGCTAAAAGTATTCTAGCTTCTGGCATTCCTATTGAATGTATTGCTTGCATAGCAGAATTTGCAACAACTAGAGCATTTGGATTTGCCATTCCAACATCTTCTGATGCAGCAATTGTTATTCTTCTAGCTAAAAACATTGGATCTTCTCCAGCATTTAAAGCTCTTGCTAGATAAAAGATAGCAGCATCTGGGTCGCTTCCTCTCATTGATTTTATAAAAGCACTTATGTTATCGTAGTGGCTTTCTCCTGCTTTATCAAATATTGCTTTTTTCTTTTGCATACTATCTGCTGCAATTTGGTCAGTAATATGAATATAACCATCTTTGTCCATTTGCGTTGTTAACACTGCAACTTCTAAGCCATTTAAAGCAGTTCTAACATCTCCTCCAGAAATTCTTGCTATACTTTTTAATGTATCTTCTTCGATTTTTATATTATATTCGCCTAATCCATCTTTTCTTTCTAATGACATTTTTAGAACTTTTAAAATATCTTCTTCTGATAATGGTTCTAGTTTGAATACCATTGAACGAGATATTAAGGCTTTATTTACTTCAAAATATGGATTTTCAGTGGTTGCTCCTATCAAAATAATTGTTCCATCTTCAACTGCTGGAAGTAAAGCGTCTTGTTGTAGTTTGTTAAATCTATGTATTTCGTCTATAAATAATATGCATTTTCCTGTTGGGTTTAAGAATAAATTTTTAGCATCTTCTATGACTTTTTTTATGTCTGAAACCCCTGCTGTAACTGCATTTATTTTTTCAAATTTATATTTAGTTGTTTCACTAATTACTTTGGCTAAGGACGTTTTTCCACAGCCTGGTGGTCCAAATAAAATAATGCTAGATAGTCTGTCTGCTTTTATGGTTCTGTACAATATTTTGTCTTTTCCAAGTATGTGTTCTTGGCCTACATATTCTTCTAGTGTTCTTGGCCTCATTCTATAGGCAAGTGGTTTATCAAATTCCATAAAACTCTCCTTTTCAAAATTGTAATTTTTCTTAATTTCTTGCAAGATTTTTTAATCCCTGCTTAATAATATCTTCTAGTTTTAAATCTTTTGTGTCTATTTTTTCTAATGCTTTTTCAATGTCTTTTCTGTTGTAGCCTAACACTTGCAAAGCTGAAATTGCTTCGCTTATTTCATTATCTTCTGTTGCATTTGTTTTAATAGTGCTTTCTTGCATATTTTTTACTAAGCTTTCATTCTTTATTTTATCTTTTAATTCCAAAATAATACGAGCTGCTGTCTTTGCACCAACACCTGGTATTTTAATAAGTTTGGATGTGTCGTTTGTAATAACAGCAAGTGCAAATGAAGATGGCGTTATATTAGCTAAAGTATTCAATGCAGATTTCGCTCCTACTCCGCTTACAGAAATTAATAGTTCAAACATATTTAACTCTTCCATTGTTAAAAATCCATACAAACTCATTTCATCTTCTCTTACGTGATGATGTGTATATACTTTTACCTTTTCTCCTATTTCTCCCAAACTTTCAATAGATGCGTCAGACATAAATATTTTATACCCGATTCCTCCTGCATCAATTACTATATACCCATTAAATTTCATTTCTAAATTTCCACTTACATAAGCTATCATTTTTATTCCTTCCTTTTACTCAAACATCTTTTCTATTATTTTATCATATATTTTCATTTTTGCAACAACAACTTGTTTACTTTCAATTATTTTTTTGTTATAATTTTTATAAGTTTTTATGAAGTGGAGTTTTTATGAAAAATTATTATGATGAAGTGAATGTATGTTTTTTAATATATAGGTTAAATTATACTATGGTATAATTTAACCTATTACTTTCTGTAAAATTAAATCTTCTAATGCTATATTTTACTTATTAAATTAATAAATTTGGAAAGGATGATTAGTGATGGCATTAGATTATTCAATAATTGGAGAGAGATTGAAAAAGGCAAGAAAAGACAAGAAGCTTACTCAGGAACAATTAGCAGAACAAATTGATGTTTCTGTTGCTTTTTTAAGCAGAGTTGAACGTGGTGATGTAAAAATAAATCTAACTAGATTAAACCAATTATGTGATATATTGAATATATCTTTATCTTATATTTTAACTGGTACTGGATGTAATTCAAAAAATTATCTTACTGAAGATTTTTCTAATTTGCTAAAAAATTGTCCACCAGAAAAAATTAAGTTAATTTATGATATTGCAAAAGTGATTATTAATCAATAACTAAACACAAAATTGGCTTGTATATCTAATTAAATAAAAAAATCCCAATTGTTTGGGATTTTTTTTAAATTAATTCTAATATAACAATTTCAGCTGAGTCGCCTCTTCTATAACCTTTTTTTATAATTCTAGTATATCCACCAACTCTTCCTGAATATTTAGTTGCTATTTCTCCAAATAGCTTTCCTACTAAATCTACACCTTCTACTTTGTTAATTTTTCTCATTATTTTTCTTCTTGCATTTAATCTAGAAGGCATATCTTTTTGTCTTTTTTCAGTAGTTTCTTCTTTTACTACTTTTAAATATTCTTTTCCATTTTTGCTTGTTACTTTTTCTGTAACTTTATTACCTTTACTATCTAGCTTAGCTTTAACAACTTTTACTTCTACTGTTTCAAAATTATCTTTTTCTTTAACTGCTAAAGAAATAATACTATCTACAATTGCTTTTACTTCTTTTGCTCTTGCTTGCGTAGTTTCAATTTTACCATTTAAAATTAAGTCAGTAGCTTGAGTTTTAAGCATTGCTAAACGTTGGTCAGTTGTTCTGCCTAACTTTCTATTTATTGCCATTTTATTCACCCTTTCCACTTATTTCTTTGATTTAACGAATAAACCTTATAGGTTTAACGTAATATGAAGTTTCATTTGTCTTGTTTAGTCTTCATCTTCAGCAAAATCTAACCCCAATGAATGTAATTTGTTTGTAACTTCGTCAAATGATTTTTTACCTAAATTTCTAACTTTAAGCATTTCTGCTTCTGTTTTATTAGTTAAGTCTTCAACTGTTGAAATTCCAACTCTTTTTAAACAGTTAAATGATCTTACTGATAATTCTAATTCTTCAATTGACATTTCTAATACTTTTTCTTTCATAGACTCTTCTTTTTCAACCATAACTTGTGTATTCTTTGTTGCTTCTGATAAGTCTATAAATAAAGATAAGTGTTCTGTCATAACTTTTGCAGCTAAACTTAATGCTTCATCTGCTTTTAGGCTTCCATCTGTCCATACTTCAATAATTAATTTATCGAAGTCAACCATTTGTCCAACTCTAGTGCTTTCAACTGTGTAATTAACTTTTCTAACTGGTGTATAAATAGAGTCTATTGGAAGATAAGATATGTCTTGTGTAGCTTTTTTATTTTTATATGCTATGTTGTATCCTCTTCCTTTATTTGCTGTCATTTCCATTACTAAGCTTCCGCCTTCTGATACAGTAGCAATATGTAAATCTGGATTCAATATTTCAATTGTACCATCTGTTATAATATCACCTGCTTTAACTTCTCCTTCTCCTTGGAAGTTAATAGTTAATATTTTATCTTCGCTATCAAAAGATTTTAATCTTACTCCTTTTAAGTTAACAATGATTTCTGGAACATCTTCTACCACATTAGGTATTGTTGAGAATTCGTGAACAACTCCATTAATTTTTACTCCTGTAATTGCATATCCAGGTAGTGAAGAAAGTAAAATTCTTCTTAAAGAGTTTCCTATTGTTACTCCATATCCTCTTTCTAGTGGCTCACAAACAAATTTTGCGTAATTATTTTCTTCATTTATTTCTAGACATTCAATATTTGGCTTTTCAAATTCTATCATTTTTACCTCCTAATACTTTGAAGTTCGATGCTAGATGATTGACATTTCTAACCTCTAACTTCTAACTTTCATATCTTTGTATTAATTCATTAAGATATATTTTGGAACTATTATTTTTGATGTTTTAGAAGTTCCAAATTCTAACTCCTATTTAGAATAAAGCTCTACTATTAAATGTTCTTCAACTGCTAAATCTACTTCTTCTCTTGTTGCTAGTCTTACTACTTTTCCGCTTAAATTTTCTGCGTCTTTTTCAAGCCAAGCTGGAACTGGTCTTGCAGCATTTGCTTCTACATTTTGTTTTATAATTTCTGCATCTTTCTTGTTTTCTCTAACAGAAACTACATCTCCAGGCTTAACTAGATAAGAAACTATATCTACTTTTTTACCATTTACATCGAAAAGTCCGTGGTTTACAAGCTGTCTTGCTTGTGCTCTTGAACTTCCATATCCTAGTTTATAAACTACATTATCTAATCTGCTTTCTAATATTTGTAATAAGTTTTCACCAGTAATTCCTTTTTTATTAGAAGCCATTTCAAAATATTTTCTAAATTGTCTTTCTCCAACTCCATAGAATGCTTTTGTTTTTTGTTTTTCTCTTAACTGTGTTCCGTATTCAGAAAGTTTAGCTTTCTTTTGACCGTGTTGTCCTGGTGCATAATTTCTTCTAGAAACACTACATTTATCTGAAAAACATCTTGAACCTTTTAAGAACAATTTTTGTCCTTCTCTACGGCAAATTCGACATTGTTCATCTTTGTATCTTGCCATTTAGCTTTCCTCCTTTTTATAATCTCTACTAACTATACTCTTCTTCTTTTTGGTGGTCTACAACCATTATGAGGTATAGGTGTTACGTCTTTAATTGCACTAATTTCTAGACCTGCTGTTTGAAGTGATCTAATTGCTGCTTCACGACCAGAACCTGGTCCTTTTACTATTACTTCAACAGTTTTTAATCCGTGTTCCATTGCAGCTTTTGCAGCTGTTTCTGCAGCTTCTCCAGCAGCAAATGGTGTACTTTTTCTTGAGCCTTTAAATCCTAATTCTCCAGCGCTAGCCCAAGATATTACATTTCCGTTAACATCTGTTATTGAAACAATAGTATTGTTAAAACTTGAATGAATATGAGCTGCACCTTTATCTATGTTTTTTCTATTTCTTCTAGGTGTTTTCTTTGTTGTTATTGTTTTAGCCATTTGGTTTTACCCTCCTTAATTTTATAATTTTCACTTTGAAACAAAGTAAAAACGATATTTTTATTTGTCTTATTTGTCAGCTTTTACTCTGCTAACTAATTTTCTTGGACCTTTTCTTGTACGAGCATTTGTCTTTGTTCTTTGTCCTCTTACAGGTAGTCCTTTTCTATGTCTTAATCCTCTATAACATCCAATTTCAGTTAATCTTTTAATATTAAGAGCAACTTCTCTTCTTAAGTCACCTTCTAATTTATATTCGTCATCATCTAAAACTTTTCTAATGCTATTAACTTGATCGTCTGTTAAGTCTTTTACTCTAGTATCTGGATTAATTCCAGCTTTTTTAAGTATTTTGTTAGAACTTGATACTCCTATTCCATAGATGTATGTTAGTCCTATTTCTACTCTTTTTTCTCTAGGCAAATCTACTCCTGCTATACGAGCCATATTATTTTGCACCTCCGCATTTTAAATTTAAATTGATTATCTATTCTTAAAATGAAATGTATTTATTTGGATTGTTTTTAAATAAATAGTTTTTAATAATAGATAAACATATATAAAAACACAAATATGATATGTAAACCCAAAATAATGGTTTCACAGCCGCTACCTAATTTGTGTTATTAACTAATTAATTATCCTTGTCTTTGTTTATGTTTAGGATTTTCGCAAATAACTCTTGTTACTCCTTTTCTTTTGATTATTTTGCATTTATCGCATATTTTCTTTACAGATGGTCTTACTTTCATTTTCTTCACCTCTTCTTAATTTATTTGTTATTTAGTTTTTATTTAGCGCGCCAAGTAATACGCCCACGACTTAAATCATAAGGAGAAAGTTCTACTTTTACCTTATCTCCTGGTAGAATTTTAATGTAATTCATTCTAAGTTTTCCAGAAATGTGAGCTAGTATTTGATGTCCATTTTCTAATTCTACTTTAAAATTAGTATTAGGTAATGTTTCAACAACTGTGCCTTCTACTTCTATAACATCTTCTTTACTCAATTTTTACCTCCTATAATTGCATTTTATATGCAAAATGGCATAATAACGCAATTAACTCATATATTATATAATAATTCTATAATATTGTCAATACTTCTGGGTCTTTTTCTGTAATTAAAATTGTATTTTCATAATGTGCAGAATTGCTACCATCTTCTGTTACAATTGTCCATCCATCATCTAATTCTATTATGTTTTCTTTTCCGGCAATAACCATTGGCTCTATAGCTAGTGTCATTCCTGGTTCTAGTCTTGGCCCTTTTCCTGCTTTACCATAGTTTGGAATTCCTGGATCCTCGTGCATATTTTTTCCTATTCCGTGTCCTTGAAATTCTTTAACTACACTAAATCCATTTTTTTCTACAAATTCGCCAATTGCGTGTGAAATATCTCCTATTCTGTAACCTTTTTTAGCAAATTGTATTCCCTCAAAAAAAGCTTGTTTTGTAATTTGCAACAATCTTTCATCTTCTTTAGAACCTTTTCCAACTATATATGTTCTTGCTGCATCACCATTGAATCCATTTTTATAAACAACTAAGTCTATACTTATTACGTCTCCTTCTTTTAAAATGACTCTACTAGATGGTATTCCGTGAATAATTTCATCATTTACAGAAGCACAGATTGAAGCTGGAAAATCTGGAGTATATTTATCTGGACCAGGATAACCCTTTTGTGCAGGTATTCCTCCATTTTCTCTTATTACTCTTTCTGCTATTCTATCTAATTCTAATGTAGATATTCCAGGCTTAATAGCTTCTTCTATTGCTTTATGTACTAATGCGGTTACTCTACAAGATTCACGCATTAATTCTATTTCTCTTTTTGATTTAATATCTATCATTTTTTCTTCTTTCTTAAGGAGTGTCCCTCAATGGGTCAAATGACCCTTTTTAGGAACGTCCCCATTATACTATCATTTTATAAACGTCTTCTGCAACGTCTTTACCTAATCTATTTATTCTTTCACTTACTTCTTGGTTAGTTACTATTCCTTTTGCGCTATAATAATCTACTAATGGTTTTGTTTTTTCATCATAAATAGCTAATCTTCTTTCAATTGATTCTCTATTTGAATCGTCTTCTCTTTGTACTAATTTAGCACCACATTTGTCGCATATTCCTTCTACTTTTGAAGGATGCATTGTTAGATTGTATGTTGCTTTACAGTCTTGATTTGAACATACTCTTCTGTTTAGTATTCTTGTAATGATTTCATCTCTTGGTGTTGTAAGGTTAATAACCAAGTCTACCTTTCTATTGCTTTCTGCTAAAATTTCATCTAATTTTTCAGCTTGTGCAATTGTTCTAGGGAATCCATCTAAAATAGCTCCCTCTTTAGCGTCTGCTTCTTGTAATCTGGCTTTTACCATAGGAACAGTGATTTCATCTGGAACTAAATTTCCAGCAGCTATATATTTATTTGCTTCGATTCCAAGTTCTGTTTTTTCTGAAATATTTTTTCTAAAAATATCTCCTGTTGATATTTGTGGCCATCCTGTTTTTTGACTTAATATTCCTGCAACAGTTCCTTTTCCTGTACCTTGAGCACCTAACATAAGTAATATCATATTTTTTCTCTCCTTTTTTGTATTTTTGTGTTTAAAATTTGGTATTTCAAATTTCATATAACACTTATAAATATTGCACCTAATACCACTTTAATTACAATATTTATAAATATTATATTTTGTGTTTGGTAGTGGTTATACCAAACACAAAATTTTAAATACATTTAGGCGAGAGTAATTTTCTCGCCTAATCTCTATTCTAAGAAACCTTTGTAGTGTCTCATTACTAATTGAGATTCTAATTGTTGAACTGTTTCTAGTGCAACACCTACTACGATTAAAATAGTAGTACCTCCAAATGAGAAGTTTAAGTTTGTAAATCTTAGTAACATTGGAATAATTGCAATAATTGCTAAGAATAGTCCACCAAACCAAATTAATTTTCTCATTATAGATGATAAATAATCTGTTGTTGGTTTTCCAGCTCTAATGCCTGGAATAAATCCACCATTCTTTTTAATATTACTTGATACTTCTGCTGGATTGAATGTTGCATAAGTATAGAAGAATGTGAATCCTATAATTAACAATAAGTATACAATTGCATTTGCGATTGTGTATCCCACTGGTACAGCAGTTGATGATGTTGCAAGAGAGAATTTATATACTCCTGCCCAAAATCCTGTAGCTGTTGCTATGTTTGGATTGAATAATGGAATTATCATCATTGGAAATGTCATAAATGATGATGCAAAGATAACTGGCATTACACCTGCCATTACCAATTTAATTGGTATGTGTGTATTTTGCCCTCCATACATTTTTCTTCCAACAACTTTTTTAGCATATTGAACTGGTACTCTTCTTTCTGCTTCTGTTACAAATACAACTCCTGCAATTAGAATAATTGCACCAATGATAATACCTAATGCTAGTAATAATCCTGTTGTTGAAAATCCTGCGCTTGTTGCTATTAATCCATATAGCGTGGTTACAGCGGTTGGTAATCCTGATATAATTCCAACAAAGATAATCATAGAAATTCCATTTCCAACTCCCTTTGCTGTTATTTGTTCACCAAGCCACATTAAAATTGCAGTTCCTGTAACTAAAGACAAAATAAATACAAATCCTGTTAAGAATCCTGTATCTACGAAAATTCCTGAACTTCTATATGTAAAGTAAACTCCAATTGCTTCTACAATTGCAAGGACAATTGTAAGAATTTTCGTATAACCATTCATTTTGTTTCTTCCTTCTTCTCCACCTTCTTTTGCCATTCTTTCTAAAGCAGGTATAACCATTGCTAACAATTGAATAACAATAGATGCGGTAATATAAGGATTTATACTCATTGCAAATAATGAAAGTCTTGAGAAAGCTCCACCTGATATTAAGTCGATTAAACTACTTAAACCATTTGTAGATTGACTCATTATTTGATTTAAGGTAACTGCATTTACCCCTGGTACTGTTATAAAACATCCTAGTCTGAATATTACAATTAATAGTAGTGTGTATAATAATCTTTTTCTTACATCTGGTGTTTTGATTGCATTTTTTAATGTTTTAAACAATTAAATCACCTCTATCTTTCCACCAACAGCTTCTATTTTTTCTGAGGCAGATTTTGTAAATCTTTTTGCTTTAACTGTTAATTTTTTCTCTAAATTTCCAGTGCCTAAAACAACGATTCCTTCATTTTTCTTATCAATAATTCCTTCAGCTATTAAACTTTCGGCAGTAACCTCTGTTGCTTGAGATTTATTAAGCATACTTAAAGTTACTTCTGTATAATTTTTAGCGTGAATATTTGTAAATCCTCTTTTAGGTAATCTTCTATATAATGGTGTTTGACCACCTTCAAATCCACGTCTTACTCCTCCGCCGCTTCTTGCTTTTTGACCTTTGTGTCCTCTTCCAGAGGTTTTTCCAAGACCTGAACCAATTCCACGACCAACTCTTTTTCTTTCTACCTTTTCTGTAGGTCTTTTAACTTCACCTAATTGCATTTGATGCACCTCCTTCTATTATTATAATATTTCGCTAGATTTTTTTCCTCTTTTTGCAGCTATTTGTTCTACTGTTCTCATATTAGAAAGACCATTAATTGTCGCATAAACGACATTTCTTGGATTATTTGTTCCAATAACTTTTGTTCTAATATTTTTGTAACCTGCAAGTTCAATTACTGGTCTTACGCTACCTCCAGCAATAATTCCTGTACCTTCTGCTGCAGGTTTTAAAAGAACATTAGCACTTCCAAATTGTCCCACAAGTTCGTGAGGTATTGTTGTTCCAACAATAGGAACTTCAACTAAGTTTTTCTTAGCATCCTCTATTGCTTTCTTTATGGCATCTGGAACCTCTGCAGCTTTACCATTTCCTACGCCAACGTGTCCATTTTCATCGCCAACTACAACAACTGCACTAAATCTAAATGTTCTACCACCTTTAACAACTTTAGCAACTCTATTAATTGCAACAACTTTTTCTTTCAATTCAACTGTATTTTCTTCCATCAGTTTTAAGTTTCCTCCTTTTCTAATTAATGTAAGGGACATACTTTCCCTTTTTAGTCATCTTTCAAGGGTTAATAAACTTTCCCTGTAAACTTTAAATGACTTTTTAGATTAGAATTCTAAGCCACCTTCTCTTGCAGCTTCTGCTAATTCTTTTACAATGCCGTGATAAATATATCCGCCTCTGTCAAAAACGACAGTTTTTATTTTCTTCTCAATAGCTTTTTTTGCTATTAAATTTCCAACTTCTTTAGCAGCTTCTTTATTGGCTTTTTTAGTTTTTATATCTTTATCTAAAGTTGATGCACTTACTATTGTATTTCCTGCTACATCATCAACAATTTGTGCATAAAGATTGCTATTACTTCTATAAACACATAATCTTGGACATTCAGCTGTTCCGTTTATTTTTCTACGAACACGTAAATGTCTAATTTTTCTTGTAGCTTTCCTATCAATTTTAGAAATCATTATTCTCTCTCCCTTCCTTACAAATCTTTCATTCTTTCTAAATTATTAAACAAAGCAAAAGTGGTATATTGCTAGGCAAACGAAAATTTAATTTATGAGGCGTGCTTTTTGCACGTTGATTAAATTAAATTTGAAGTTTAACGACGCAAGATGCCGCTTTTCATTTGTTTACATTTTATTTTTTACCAGCTTTACCCTCTTTACGCCTAATAACCTCATCAACGTACTTAATACCTTTTCCTCTATACACTTCAGGTGGTCTTTTTGTTCTTACAACAGCTGCAGTTTGACCTACCAACTCTTTATCAATTCCTCTTACAATGATTTGGTTTGGATTTGGCACGTCAAAAGTTATTCCTTCTGGAGCAGCCATTTCTACTGGATGTGAATATCCTAAGTTCATAACAAGCTTTGTTCCTTGTTTTTGAGCTCTATATCCAACACCATTAATTTCTAATTCTTTTTTAAATTCTTCTTTTACACCTAAAATCATATTATTGATTAATGTTCTTGTTAAGCCGTGTAGACTTTTATTTGCTGGTTCATCATCTGGTCTAGAGATTTTAATAACATTGCCATCTACTGTAACGTTCATATTTTTATGAATTTCTTTACTTAATGTACCCTTTGGACCTTTTACTGTAACTAATTTGTCTGCAACTGTTACCTCTACACCTTCTGGTATAGTAATAGGTTTATTTCCTATTCTTGACATTTTCTTTCACCTCTTTAATTTATTATTTTCTTTTTGTTATGTGAGATTAGATGCGTGATATTTTTTAAAAAATTTCTCACATCTTATTTTTCTTTTACCATATATAAGCTAGGACCTCTCCACCTACACCTAGTTCTCTTGCTTGTTTATCTGTTACAATTCCTTTTGATGTAGAAATTAAAGCAATACCTAAACCATTTAAAACTCTTGGTAATTCGTCTTTAGCTGCATAAACTCTTAATCCTGGTTTACTAATTCTCTTTAATCCAGATATTACTTTATGGCCTTTTTCATCATATCTTAAGGTTATTCTAATAATACCTTGTGTTTCGTTTGAAATCTCTTCATAAGCCTTTATATATCCTTCTTTAAACAATATATCAGCTATTGATTTCTTTATATTGGATGCAGGTATATCTACTATTTTATGCTTTGATCTACTTGCATTTCTAATTCTTGTTAGCATATCTGCTATAGGATCTGTTATATTCATATATTTTCTTCCTCCTTTTCTTAAATTTTATCATTAAGACGCCGCTTAAAATTTGTTTTCTACCAGCTAGCCTTCTTAACTCCTGGTATTTCCCCCTTATGTGCTAATTCTCTAAAGCACACACGGCAGATTCCATATTTTCTAATATATGCGTGTGGTCTACCACAAATTTTGCATCTATTATATTCCCTTGTTTTATATTTTTGTTCTTTTTGTTGTTTAACCTTTAAAGATTTTTTTGCCATTAGGTTTTATTCTCCTTTCTTTAAAAATCAATAAAAACTTTTTTAATTTTACAATTATATTAAAATTAATTTTTGAATGGCATACCAAGTAATTCCAATAGTTCTTTTGCTTCTTCATCTGTTTTTGCAGTTGTTACAAATATAATATCCATTCCTCTTAATTTATCTACCTTATCATATTCTATTTCTGGGAATATTAATTGTTCTTTTATACCCATAGAATAGTTTCCTCTACCATCAAATGAGTTTGCAGATACTCCTCTGAAATCTCTTACTCTTGGTAATGCAACTGTAAATAATTTATATGCAAATGCATACATTTTTTCACTTCTTAAGGTTACTTTGCATCCAATATTTGCACCTTCTCTTATTTTAAAAGCTGCAATTGATTTTCTAGCTTTTGTTACAACTGGTTTTTGACCTGTTATAATCCCTAAATCATTCATTGTATTTTCTAGAGATTTTGGATTTTCTCTTATATCTCCTAATCCAACATTTATAACTATTTTTTCTAGCTTTGGAACTTCCATAACAGATTTGTAGTTAAACTTTTTCATTAAAGCTGGAACAACTTCTTTTTGATATTGTTCTTTTAACTTTTCCATTATAAATTTTCTCCTTTCCTGAAATCTACTTTAATTTAGCTCCACATTTTTTACAAACGCGAACCTTTTGTTCTTTTTCTATTTCATATCCGATTCTTGTAGCTTTATTGCATTTAGGACATACAACATTTACCTTTGCACTATGTATTGCACATTCTATTGGAATAATTCCACCTTCCTCGCCTTGTTTTTTAGGTTTAATATGTTTTTTTCTAATATTTACACCTTTTACAATAATTTTTTGAGTTTTAGGTATAACTTCTAGCACTTCGCCTGTTTTTCCTTTATCATTTCCTGATAAAACTTTAACAGTATCACCTTTTTTTATTTTCATTTAGGTTTTCGCCTCCTTAATTTGTATTTTGTACTTTTATAATACTTCTGGAGCTAAAGAAATAATTTTCATATAATCTTTATCTCTAAGTTCTCTTGCTATTGGTCCAAATATACGTGTTCCTCTTGGTGTTTTATCATCACGTATAATGACAGCAGCATTTTCATCAAATTTTAGATAAGATCCGTCAGGACGTCTAACTCCTTTTTTTGTTCTTACAACAACTGCTTTTACTACTTCACCTTTAGCAACAACTCCTCCTGGTGTAGCACTTTTAACAGAAGCAACAATAACGTCTCCTATTTCTGCATATTTTCTATATGATCCACCTAAACATCTAATGCACATAATTTCTTTTGCGCCAGTGTTATCAGCAACTTTTAATATTGATTGTTGTTGTACCATTTGGTTTTCCTCCTTTTTTATTCAACTACAGCTTCTTCCATAATTTCTACAACTCTCCATCTTTTTTCCTTAGATAAAGGTCTTGTTTCCATTACTTTAACTGTATCTCCTACTTTACATTTATTATCTTCATCGTGAGCTTTTAATTTATATGTTCTTTTCATAATCTTGTTGTACACTTTATGTTTTACACTTGTTTCAACAGCTACTACAACTGTTTTATCCATTTTGTCTGATACAACTTTTCCGATCATTACTTTGCGAAGATTTCTTTCTTCCATTATTTGCTTTCCTCCCTTATTTCAAACATCTAATTATTTATTTTCAGCTAATTCACGTTCTCTTAGAACTGTATTAATTCTTGCAATGTCTTTTTTCACTTCTTTAATTTTCATAGGATTATCTAATCCATTTGTTGCTAAGCTAAATCTTAATTTGAATAATTCATTTTTTAGCTCGCTTAATTCTTTTTCTAACTCTGGTGAAGACATTTCTTTTATTTTATTTATCTTCATCATTATCACCACCTGTACTTTCAGTTTCTTTTACTACAAACTTTGATTTAACTGGTAGTTTGTTTGCAGCAAGTCTCATAGCTTCTCTTGCTACATCTTCAGGAATTCCCGCAATCTCGAACATTACTCTTCCTGGTTTTACTAAAGCTACCCAATATTCTGGTGCTCCTTTTCCTTTACCCATACGAGTTTCTGCTGGTTTCTTTGTGATTGGTTTGTCTGGGAAAATTTTAATCCAAACTTTACCACCTCTTTTTATATAACGTGTCATTGCAATACGGGCAGCTTCAATTTGATTTGATTTAATTGCTCCTGCACCTACTGCTTGTAAACCGTATTCACCATCAGTAACAGTTGTTCCTCTTGTTGCTTTTCCTCTATTTCTACCTTTTTGCATTTTTCTATATTTTGTTCTTTTTGGCATTAATGGCATTATTCTTCTCCCCTTTCTGTTTTCTTAGTTGGAAGAACTTCTCCTTTATATATCCATACTTTTACACCTATTTTTCCATAGGTTGTATCTGCTTCTGCAAATCCATAATCAATATCTGCTCTTAAAGTTTGAAGTGGAATTGTACCTTCTTTGTAAAATTCTGTTCTTGCCATATCAGCTCCACCTAATCTACCAGATACTGCAGTCTTAATTCCTAATGCTCCAGCTTTTAATGTTTTTTGCATACATTGTTTCATTGCTCTTCTAAATGAAATTCTTCTTTCTAGTTGAGAAGCGATATTTTCAGCAACTAATTGTGCATCTAAGTCAATATCTTTTACCTCAACAATATTCAAATTAACTTCTTTATTAATCATTTTTGATAATTCATTTTTTAAATTTTCAGCAATTGTTCCACCTTTACCAATTACTAATCCAGGTTTCGCAGTGTAAACATTTACTCTAACAAATTTTGCAGTTCTTTCAATTTCTATTTTTGAAATACCGCTAATAAATAATTTTTTCTTAACATATTCACGGATTTTATGATCCTCTACTAAGTAATCACTAAAGTTTTTAGAATCTGCATACCATTTTGAATTCCAATCTTTAATAACACCTACTCTTAACCCGTGTGGATTCATTTTTTGTCCCATATTAAGAATCCTCCTTTCTCTTAACTAATTTTATTGTCTCTCTTTCAATACAATAGTTATATGACTTGTTCTTTTTCTAATTCTTACTGCTGATCCTTTTGCTGCAGGTCTAATTCTTTTTAATGTTGGACCTTGATTTGCATAAATTTGATCAACATATAAGTTATTACTTGTCATATTATGATTTGTTTCAGCATTAGCAATAGCTGACTTTAATAATTTTTCTACTATTTCAGATGAAGCTTTTGGTGTGAATTTTATAATTGCTAAAGCTTCAGAAACATCTTTTCCTCTTATTAAGTCTGCTACAATTTTTACTTTTCTAGCTGATATTCTAGCATATTTAAGAGTTGCTCTTGCTTCTAATACTGTAGTATTTTGCTCCATTGTTAACATCATTCCTTTCCCAAGTTTTAAACCTGCTTAAGATTTTAAGCTAGTTTTATCTTGTTTAGATTCGTAATCTATTATTGTTTAGAAGATTTAGCTCCTGCGTGTCCTTTAAATGTTCTTGTTGGTGCAAATTCTCCTAATTTATGTCCTATCATTTCTTCAGTGATATAAACTGGCACGTGTTTTCTACCATCGTGAACAGCAATTGTATGTCCTACAAACTGTGGATAAATAGTTGATGCTCTTGACCACGTTTTTAACACTTCTTTTTTACCTGATTCATTCATAGCTTCTACTCTTTTCATTAATTCTGGAGCTACAAATGGTGCTTTTTTACTTGATCTTGACATTTAATTATTTCCTCCTTTTTACTATGAATTTGTTAGATTGTTTATTTTTCTTTCTTGTCTTATATCCAAGTGCTGGTTTGCCCCAAGGAGTTAATGGTCCACTATGTCCTACTGGTGCTCTACCTTCACCACCACCGTGAGGGTGATCTACTGGGTTCATTACAGAACCTCTAACAGTTGGACGAATTCCTAAATGTCTTGTTTTTCCTGCTTTACCTAAATTAACATTTTCGTGATCACTGTTTCCTATTGTTCCTATTGTAGCTCTACATCTTGTTAAAACAAGTCTCATTTCTCCTGATGGTAATCTAACGTGAGAGAATTTTCCCTCTTTTGCCATTAATTGTGCTGCTTGACCTGCTGCTCTAACCATTTTTGCACCTTGACCTGGATTTAATTCAATATTGTGTATCATTGTACCAACTGGAATATTTTCAATTGACATACAATTACCTGGTTTAATATCTGCTTTATCTCCAGATATTACTTTATCTCCATCTTTTAATCCTTGTGGAGCAATAATATAACTTAATGTTCCATCTTCGTATTTTAATAATGCAATATTTGCGCTTCTGTTTGGATCATATTCAATTCCCATAACTGTTGCAAACATATTGTCTTTATTTCTTTTAAAATCAATTATTCTATATTTTTGTCTATTTCCTCCACCTTGATGTCTAACTGTTATTCTACCGCCAGAATTTCTTCCTGCATTTTTCTTCTTTTTAGCAAGTAGAGTTTTTTCAGGAGTTTTCTTTGTAACTTCCTCAAATGTTGAAACAGTCATATTTCTTCTTGATGGGGTATAGGCTTTGAAGTGTTTCATTCCCATTTTTACTTTTCCTTTCTCGAACGTATGAAAAACTGCGTCTTGCGTCGTTATTTTCAATATTAATCGTCTCGACGTACACAAGTACTGTCTCGTCGATTAATATTTCAAATGCCTAGCAATACTTGTTTTTGATACGTTCTCTTTCTTTTTTTATTTACGGATATTTTTCCTGCTCCGCATAACAGCTATTCTTTATTTTCCGGGGTCTTTCCCGATATTTCTTTTGGTTTACCTAAGATGTAGTAAAAGTAGCATATTACTTACTTCTTGAATTGCTTAGAAATTAGAAGCGAGTATAACGAGGCAACCGAGGCAAAAATATATGAGACGTACTATTGTACGTTGATTATATTTTTATCCGAAGGTTAACGAAGTTAGACGACGCTTATCATTTCTAAGCACCCATAAATTCGTCAATAGACTCCTTATACTTCTTAGAAATCTTAACTTCTTTTCCGCCTTTTCCTAAGTATGTTTTATCTCCTGGATTTGTGTCAATTGTAACAATTGCTTTCTTCCAATCAGGTGTCATTCCTGTATGTGCTCCTACTCTTTTTTCTTTTCCTTTAACTGTCATTGTATTTACATTTAATACTTTAACTTCGAAAAGTTTTTCAACAGCTTTTGCAATTTCAACTTTTGTTGCTTTTTTATTTACTTTAAAGGTATACTTTCCTTGCTCTAATTCGCTACTGCTTTTTTCTGTAACAATTGGTTTAATAATAACTTCTTCTGCTAACATCTTAAGCGTACACCTCCTCTAATTTTTTAACAGTGTCTAATGTAACTACTAAATTATTGTATTTTAATAAATCATATACATTAATAGTATTTACTAAAGTAGTTTTAACACCTTCGATATTTCTTGCTGATTTTTGAACTTTTTCGTTCTTTTCTGGTAGCATAATTAATGTTTTTCCTGCTACTTTTAAATTATTCAATACTGCTACCATATTTTTTGTTTTGATTTCAGCTAAATCTAATTTATCTAAAACAACTAATGATTGTTCTAAAACTTTCATACTAAGCATTGATTTAACAGCTAATTGTTTTTCTTTTCTATTAACTGTATATTTATAGCTACGTGGTTTTGGTCCTAATGCTATACCACCTTTTATCCATTGTGGTGCACGAATGCTTCCTTGTCTTGCTCTACCAGTTCCTTTTTGTTTCCAAGGCTTTTTGCCTCCACCAGTAACTTCTGATCTTGTTTTTGTACTTTGTGTACCTTGTCTTTGATTAGCTTGATAGTTTACAAGAACATTATGTATAACATTTTCATTTGGTTCTATACCAAATATCTCTTCTTTTAAATCTACGTCGCTAACTTTTTTACCATCTACGTTATATACATTTACTTTTGGCATTTACATTTCCTCCTTTCTCTATTTCGCACTTTTTACTGTTGCTTTGATTTTTAATATTGCACCTTTAGGTCCAGGTACACTACCTTTTACTAACAATACATTTTTATCCATATCTACTCTTACAACATCTAAGTTTTGTATTGTAACTGTTTGAACTCCCATATGTCCTGGTAGTTTTTTACCTTTATATACTCTACCTGGAGTAGATGTAGATCCCATTGAACCTGGTCTTCTGTGATACATAGAACCGTGTCCCATTGGTCCTCTTGATTGTCCGTGACGTTTAATAACGCCTTGGAATCCTTTTCCTTTTGTAATACCTTGAATGTCTACTTTTTCTCCAGCTGTGAAGACATCTGCTTTTACTTCATCTCCAACTTTAACATCTTCAGTTGAATTTGTTCTAAATTCTCTTAAATGTTTTTTTGCTGTTAATTTAGATTTTGCAAAATGTCCTTTCTCTGGTTTATTAATATGTTTATCTTTAACTTCACCAAAACCTAATTGTATTGCATTATATCCATCTGTTTCTTTTGATTTTACTTGAGCAACAACACAAGGTCCTGCTTCAATAACTGTAACTGGAATTACATATCCATTTTCATCAAATATTTGTGTCATTCCAAGTTTTTTGCCTATAATTGCTTTCATTTTTTTCTCTCCTCTCATTGGCTGACATCTTCGCCAGCATAAGTTTATTTAATTTTTTAAAGTTTAATTTCTATATCAACACCAGCTGGTAATTCTAACTTCATTAAATTGTCAACTGTTTTTTGTGTTGGGTAAAGAATATCGATTACTCTTTTATGTGTTCTCATTTCAAATTGCTCTCTTGCATCTTTGTGTTTATGAGGACTACGTAATATTGTTACGATTTCTTTTTGTGTAGGTAATGGAATAGGACCTGAAACTTTAGCACCTGTTCTTTTAGCAGTATCTACTATTTTTTCAGCAGACTGATCTAAAACAACGTGATCATAAGCTTTTAATCTTATTCTAATTTTTTCGTTTCCTACAGTTTTGCTTTTTGTTGCCATATTTTTCCCTCCTTATTTTTATAGTCTAGTGATTTTTGTCACCTTTGACCTACTATGGCAAGTTAAACGCACCCTAGTGTTTCTTATTCACTTTTTTAAAATTCCCAAGTTTCCGTATGATTTTCTTGGGATAAGTGCTTATACTTAACTTATCGCCCGGTCTATGCCAAGACATACTCCGTAAGAGTTCCCTCCGCTAAATAACATACTAGCGTAGCCACATCTTACTTCATCGCAAATCTACATACCTTTCTATTATACAACCCTTATTTCCGTATGTCAAGTGGTTTTTTATATTTTTTTAACATTTTTTTTGACATACAAAAAAGACATCTTAAAGATGTCTTTTATTGTTAAACATATTTATTATTCTGCTGATTCCTCTGTTTCTGGAGCTTCATAAGCTTCTAATACAGCTTTTTGAATTTTCTCCCTAGTTTCAGCATTGATTGGATGAGCTATATCCTTAAATTCTCCGTTAGGAGTTTTTCTGCTAGGCATAGCTATGAATAATCCGTTTTGGCTTTCGATAACTTTAATATCGTGTACTGCGAACTCATTATCGAATGTTACAGAAGCAACAGCTTTCATTCTGTTTTCTGAATTAACCTTTCTTAAACGTACGTCTGTTATTTGCATTTTAGTGCACCTCCATAAATTATGTATCTGTACATTTGTATGTACTATCATATTTATTCGTCAAAAAAAAATTTTTTCCTTCTTAATTTTACATTTTTTTAAAATAATTTTATTTATACTTCTTCTATAGTAGTATGGCACGATTTTACATTTTTATTCATAAATTAATTATATAAAATTTTATGATTTATATTGAAAAAAGCGAAATTTGAGTATATAATTTACTATATTATATAAAGGGAGCGAATAATATTGGCAAACATTGATATTTTAAAAAATTATAAGCATATACATATGATAGGAATTGGCGGAGTAAGTATGAGCGGAATTGCAGAAATGCTTAAAACGTGGGGATTTGTTGTTACTGGAACTGATGTATCTTTAACACCAATTATCAGAAGATTACAAAGAACTGGAATTTATGTAAGGATTGGTCCTGACTTTGAAAATCTAGAAAAATCTGATGTTGTTGTGTATACTGCTGCAATTAAACCTAATGATCCGGAAATAGTAAGAGCAAAAGAGTTAAATATTCCTACAATAGAAAGAGCAGATTTCTTAGGGAAAATTACAACTTGTTTTCAAGATACAATTGGTATTTCTGGAACACACGGTAAAACAACAACTACTTCAATGATTTCTTGCTGTTTCTTAAGAGCAAATATGGATCCAAATATTCAAGTTGGTGCTATATTAAAAGAAATTAACGGAAATTATAGAATTGGAAAAAGCGAATATTTTATTTTAGAAGCGTGCGAATATGTAGAAAGCTTCTTAAAATTTAGACCAAAATCTGAGGTTATTTTAAATATAGATAATGACCATTTAGATTATTTTAAAACATTTGAAAATATAAAAAATGCATTTATTAGATATGTTGCTTTACTTCCTAAAAATGGTTTTCTTGTATTAAATGCAGATGATGAAAATTGTTTAGACTTAAGAAATCATTCAGATGCAACTGCAGTTACATATTCTATTAAAAATCCTTATGCAAATTTTATAGCAAAAAATATTTCCTTTGATAGGAATGGATTTGCTACATTTGATGTTTATTTTAATAACAATTTTTATAGTACAATTAAACTTTCTGTTGCAGGAATACACAATGTTTCTAATGCACTTGCTTGTATTGCTATTTGTCATTCTTATGGTATTTCAAAAATGTATATTAAAGATGCACTTTTAGAATTTACTGGAGCTAATAGGCGTTTGGAATATAAGGGAACTTTTAATAATGCTAGTATATTCGATGACTATGCACATCACCCTACTGAAATAATTGCCACAGCAAATGCCATAAAAAATAAGCAGTTTAATCAATCTTGGTGTATATTTCAACCACATACTTATAGTAGAACAAAAAATTTGTTAGATGATTTTGCTAAAGCATTAATTAATTTTGATAATATTATCGTAACTGATATTTATGCAGCCAGAGAAGACAATACATATAATATTTCTTCACAAGATTTAGTTGATAAAATCAATGCTTATGGAAAAAAAGCTATTTTTATATCTGATTTTAATAATATAGCAAATTACCTAAAGAATCACGTTCACGGTGATGATATTATTATTACTTTAGGTGCTGGAACTATAACAAATCTGTCAAAGTATCTAATATAGAATAAAGAGCGCCTAGTCGCTCTTTATTAGATAAAAAATGCTCCGAGTTAGTCCCGGGGCATTCTTTAATTACTTTAATGTTTTCTTTCTTTACTATACTTAAGTGGACATTTTTCCTTTATAAATTTTGAAAACTCTTCTGGAGTTCCTATTTCAAACCCATCTTTTCTCAGAATAAACGAGCTTTTTTCATCTAAATATAAATAAAAATACTCATCTGTTTCAAATATTTTATGAAGGTTAAAATAAAATAGTCGATCAAATTCTTTTCTACATTTAACTTTTATATATTTTTCATAAAAATAAAAGCTATATTCTTTTACTTTATTTCTCTTTTTTTCTTTTTTAATATTCATATTGTTTTGTATGAAATACAAAACAATTCCAAGTAATATAATCCCTAATATAAGTTTCCAATTTTTATATATTAAGTTAAAAATAAAAATATATAAAATTGCAATAGCAATTAATCCTAATTTTAATATCTCTCTTTTGCCATATTTTCTATTGTGAAACTCTATAAATTCATTACAATTTTCTTTTGTGTATTTAGTAGTGTTTTTAAACAAAATTTTCATAAGATTCCCTATTCTTTCTTTTTCTTTACTTTTTTTATTTTCCTGTTTATTTGTTTTTTGGCTATATTAACTTTTCTGTCTATTATTTCTTTTTGTTTTTCTATTTCATCTTTTGTTTGATTTATTTTTTCTTTCACCTTAATCTTAATTGTTTGTAGTTTAGGATATGCATTTACCAAACGCCTTTGAACAAATGATTTTCCAAGTAAAATTTCTTTTACTTTTTTAGTGATTTCTTCAGTATTATCTTCGGTGTTTTCTTTGTTGATTTGTTTTGTTGTTTTTCTAATTCCAAGAATAGTAGACAATGATATAATAATATCTATTAAAAAAACAACAGCAAGAATATAAAATAAAATCGTTAAAGTAAGGCTTGGAATTTTTTCAATTTTATCTAATAAAAATGGATTACTTATATATAAAATAATCATTCCTAAAATTCCGAATGGAATAATTGTATCTAAGCAGACTCGTCCATTTATATTCCACTTTTTCTTGCTATAATCCCACCATCTAAGATGAAATAACTTTTCCATTACATAACTGGTTGAATATTCTAAAATGCCACATAATAATATAGTCATTATAAATAAAAATACGGGTCTATTTGTAAATCTTCCTAAAAAAAGAGTAATAAGCAATCCTCCACATCCATATATAGGACAATATGGACCTAATAGAAAGCCACGATTTACAAACTTTTTTCTTTCTATGGAATTACAAACAACTTCTATACACCAGCCTAAAAATGAATAAATAATAAATAGTAGAAAATAAATTTTTATTGTATTAAACATATTTTTTCTCCATTTTATCTAATATATTTATATCATACCATTATTTTTTTAAAAAATAAATAGATATTTTTAAATTTCAATACAATACACAAATTTTCTATTTAATAAAATTTATATTAAAAAAGTGTTTTCTTTTTTCTATTATTTGTTTATAATATACAGGAGGTAAAAAAAATGATTGAACAATTTATAATTTTAATATTTGGTTTTGGTTTATTAATTTGGGGAGCAGATTTATTAGTAAAAGGTGCATCTAATATTGCAAAAAAATTTCATATATCTGAAATTCTAATTGGTCTTACAATTGTAGCATTAGGCACATCATTACCTGAACTTGTTGTTACAATTATATCTGCTGCAACCGGTAATACAGATATTATTATAGGAAATGTAATAGGAAGCAATTTGTGTAATTTATTGCTTGTTTTAGGTATTTTATCTATTATTAAGCCTATTAAATTTGAAGACTCTTCTATTAAGCAAAATATGCCATTATTAAATGGTATAACTTTGCTTGTACTTATTATGGGATTAGGACTATTTTCTAAAAAGCCACTTACTTTAAACAAATTTGACGCTATCATTCTTTTATTAATTGGATTTATTTACTTTGTATATCCAATTTTGACATATATGAAAGAAAGGAAAAAAGAAATTGTTCAACTACATCAAGAAAGTGATAATATAAATATAGTACAATGTATTATTTATTGTTTAATTGGATGTATTGCATTAAAGTATGGTGGTGACTTTGTTGTAGATAGTGCAAGTAATATTGCCTTTCTTTTCAATATACCTGAAAGAGTAGTTAGCCTTACAATTGTTGCTTTAGGAACGTCACTTCCTGAGCTTGCTACTTCTGTTATTGCTGTTATTAAAGGTGATGACGATATTGCTGAAGGAAACATTTTGGGTTCTTGTATTATTAATTTATGCTTAATTTTAGGGGTAGGAGCATTCTTTTCTAATTTAATTTTAAGCATAGAATTTATAGAAAATATTATATTGCTATTTGCATCTTGTATTTTAATTTGGTTGTATGCACTTGGTAATAAAGACCATACGTTGACGAGATTAAATGGTGTGATTTTATTGGTAATTTATATTATTTATTGTGTTCGTTTGTTTGTTTAATTCTTTTTCTAACTCTAATTTTAATGTGTCACTACATTCGACCAAAGGAAGTCTTGGCACTCCGCATTGAAATCCAGTCAAATTCAATGCTGCTTTAATAGGAATTGGATTAACTTCTTGAAATAAATATTCAATTAACTTACATACATTAATTTGCATAGATGCTGCCTCTTCTGTTCTTCCCTGAAAATAATTTTCAATCATCTTAGATGTATAGTTAGGCATAATATTTGAAAGTACAGAAATAACGCCCAATCCACCCAAAGATAAAAATGGAATGATTTGATCATCATTTCCTGAATAAACACCCAATTCATCTTTACACAAATTTCTAATTTTCAAGACCTTAGAAATATCTCCACTTGCTTCTTTTGTTGCTACAATATTCTTTATTTTAGATAATTCAAAATATGTACTTGGTGCAATATCTACTCCTGTTCTACTTGGCACATTGTATAAAATAATAGGAAGATTTGTATTTTGTGCAATCATCTTAAAGTGTTCTATTAAACCATTTTGTGTTGTTTTGTTATAGTATGGTGTAACAGAAAGTAATGCATCTATTCCTACTTTTTCTGCATATTTTTCATTTTCAATAACAGCTTTTGTATTGTTGCTTCCAATACCTGCAATAACTGGCACTCTTTTGTTTACTACCTTTACGCAGTATCTAGTTAGCTCTTGTTTTTCCTCTTGAGATAAAGTAACCGCTTCCCCTGTTGTACCGCAAACTACAATACCATTTACCCCATTATCAATTTGAAAATCTACTAATCTTTTAAATTCATCAAAATTAATTTCATTCTCTTCATTGAAAGGAGTAACAATTGCACTAGCACAACCTTTAAAAATAACATCCTTCATAAAAGTACCTCCAAAAAGAAAAAATAAGGGGAACCCAAAAGGGTCTGACCCTTTTTGGTTCCCCTTCAAAATATTATATGCGTTTGTTTTTCATTATGATAAATATTTTGAAGCAATATATCCTATTTTTCCATCAGATAACTTTACTTTGTCCCAGTAGTAACCGTTTTTATATGCTACTTTCTTTTGTAATCTTGTTACTACTGTATTTTTTGAAAGTGTTTTTATTACTCCACTAGATGTTGTTGCACTCTTTCTTACATTTACTCTACTTGCATTTATTTTAACTTTTTCGCCTGATGATGAACTGCTATTACTGCTAGATGAAGAACTTACAACCGTTAAATATTTAGATGCCATATAACCTGTTTTGCCATTTGATAATTGTATCTTATCCCAGTAGTAGCCATTTTTATATGCTACATTCTTTTGTAATCTTGTTACAACAGTATTTTTAGCTAATGTTGTTATTTTGCTACTAGATGTAGTTGCACTTTTTCTTACATTTACATTACTTGCATTTACTTTTACTTTTTCTGATGAACTTGTGCTTGAAGAACTACTTGATGAATTTGCTTTTACAGCGCTTAGATAGTTAGTTGCTACATAACCTACTGTTCCATTTGATAATCTTACCTTATCCCAACTATATCCGTTTGCAGTTGCCACTTTCGCCTCTAGTCTAGTTAAAACTGTATCTTTCTTTAAAACAGCTAATCTTGCGCTAGAAGTTGTTGGCTCTTCTCTAAGCATTACATTATTTTCTGTTACTTTCATTTGTTCGCTTGTTACAGTATTTTTAGGTTCTGTAGATACTGCCTTTGGCATTTTTTCGTATACTGGTATTATAAAGTTGTAATTATTATCTAATAGTCCTAATTTACTATATGCATTATATGTCGTATATCCTTCGTTTTTGGCAGCAAAGATATTTTGCATATATTGGTGATTATAAAATGCTGTTCCATTTTGTACAACATCAAATTTTTGGAAATATAATGTATCTTGACCTACTGCAATATAATTTGTTGCAATCCATATTGCTCCACCTTTAATTGCTTTTATAGGATCATTCCAAGGTAATAAGTATTTTCCTACGCTTGTATTAGAAGCATATTTTAATCCATTTGCAATTGGGTCACTTCCACTTGTAGCACCAATGTTATAAAAATTGTAGTATCCTTCATATCCTTTATATGTTCCATAAATAGAGTTAGATCCATTTACACCAATTTCTTGTCTAATTCTTGCGGCTAAATAATAAGGGCTTACCCCACTTTGATTTGCTGCTTCCATAATTGCTTTTGAAAATGTAATATCTTCAAATTTAGAATTATTATAATAATCTCTTATGCTTTTTTTATACATAAATGTTCCATTTAATACTTTTTCTATGCCATCGATTGTGTATGTATCTTTATTATAAGATAGTTCTTCAAACTGAAATATGTAACTTGCTGTTAAATAATTTCTCACATCCATTAAATAACTTACAGCCTTTTCTGAAGCACACATCCAACCACCTGCATCATATACTTTTGTTCCACAATTCTCGCATAACCATTCTCCTGTTTTACCTTGTACTAAGCTTCTGCTATGTAATCCCTTTGCTTCGTTATATACAACAGTTTCCCAATTTAATCCTGTATAATATAAAGTAAATTTCCAGTTAGGATTCGCTTTTTTTAATGCAACTAATTTTTCCTTATAACCAGGATATTTATTTTCATCTATATATTTTTCTATATCATTTACTGTTTTTAATACTGTTTTTTTAGCAGAATCGGATAAGCTAGATGCATTCACTACAGCTGGCATCATAAATGTAGTCATCATTATGATGCAAATAATGAGTGATACTAATCTTAGACTTATTTTATTATTCATACAAAAACCTCCTTAATATTATGTTAACATAACACTAAGAAGGTTTTCAATCAAATATTCAATTTACTAGAAATTACCAAGTTATTAGTTAAATTAGTTTGCACTGACCGCTCTTGCTTTAATAATTGTTCTTTGCTTTCCTGTCATTGTGCAAGTGATTAAAGTAAGTTCTGTTTGACCATTTGTTAATTGACTGGTACATTTTAAATTATTAGGCTCTACAACATAATTATCATACACCTTATACTCTAAAGTTTCGTTGTTAGTACCTGTTAAATAAATACTGTCTCCCTTTTTCAAGGTAGATGCTTTACTGAAAAATTTTTTATTATGGTAATTATGCCCTACAATACAGAAATTACCTTGCTCATTTGGTTCAGGTCCCCAATATTTTACTACTGAAATTTTTAATAATTCCTCTGTTGTTTCAGCACTTGTATTTTTACTATAAATAACAGGATAAGTAACATTTATTTTTGGTATTTCTATTACTGCTACAGTTGTATAACTTTCTCCACTTTTGGTTTGATAATATTTTGTATCTATTTTAGATTCTGCTCTTTTGTTTGCTTCTATTAATTCTTCCAAATTTACTTCTGTTGATTCTGAAGTATCTTCTTGTGTATCATCTAGCACTACCACTAGTACATCATCTTGTAATTTTACTGTAGAATCTATTTGTCCAACATCTACAGGAGTTTCTACTACCTCTAGCTGTGAAAGAATTTCTTTAGACTTGTCAGATGAATTTCTATCATATTCAGCATATACATAATAACCAAATAAAACAATAACAAGAAAAATAGAAGCTATAAAGTTGAATTTATATAGTTTCTTTTTTCTTTTTAATTCTGGTGTTACATATATTTTTTCGCATACTAATATCTGATTCATCTTTTATCTCCTTCATATCTATTATAACACGAATTTTTAACATTTTAAATACATTTTATGAACAAATAAGAAAATTCAAAAATTTTCCTTATTTTAAAGGAATGACCTTAAAAGGTTATTCCTTTTAAGGTCATTCTAATTTACTTATTTTGCAATTACATATTTTTTGATAATGAAGATTCCTCCTGCTAATACAACTAATGAAACTGCTGCAATTACATAGTAAGTTATCATCATACTGCTATCTCCTAGTTTTGGGTGAATATTAATTGTGTCTGATGTAGCACTATCGTGTTGTACGCCTGGTAGAATAATATATCTTGTTGGTATTCTTACTCTATCTCTTTGTGGCTCTGTTCCGTCATCTGTAACATTCTTATAGTCCAAACCTGTTATTTCTACTGTGTTGTTGTATTCATAACCATCTACTGCACTTGTTACAATTTCTTGGAATGTTGAATCTGTTGATGATAATACTTTTTCTAATGTTATTTCTGTTGTTGCTGTTCCGTTTGTTGGTGTTAGTATTGGGTTAGATGATTTTGCTTTTACAATTGTCTGGAATTTAGTTCCGTCTGGATCAACTGTTCCTTTTGGAACACTTCCATTTTTATACTTAGCTTGTGCAAATATATTTCTTACATCATCAAATGTTACTGATTCCCAATAAGTATTGTTGTTTCCCAAATCTGGATTATATGATAAGTCGTTATCGATAAAGTCTACCATTCCTGTAATTGTTGGTACAACCGCATTTCCGTTGTTGAAGTTTTTCTCTAATGAGATAGTTGAAGTAATTGTATATGTTACTGTTAATCTTGCACCTTGTAATCTCTCATCTATAACACTTACATCTAATCCCTTACCTGGTAATATAAGTACATCGCTGTCTGCCTCCGGAATATCCCAATCACCATTTGCTTTTCTAGTTGCTTTTGCCATTACATTTTCGCCTGCAGAGTCAATTATTGAGAATTCTTTTATTTGTTTTGTTAAATTAATTGTTGTTACTGGTACTTCTGCTACACCAAAGTTCATATTTGTTACAGTGTATGGACTAAATGCTGCTTTTTCTTGTAAGCCTCCACTTGTAATTTCTGTTTTTTCAACTGTGATTCGGAATGAAGGTGTGTTAGATTCCATATTTGTTTTATCTATAATGTCTTGTACAGTAATAGTTTCTGTAGTACCATCGGCCTTTGTGTAAGTTACTTTTGCATCTTCAGCATTTTTACCGTCTCTTATATTATTTAATACTGTCATTTGCTCATCTGTAAAGTTTGTTACATTTGCACTTACAGTATTTCTTCTGCTTATACTATCTGTAGCTGTTGATACACCTTGGTTTTCGTTATATACATACCAGAAGTCTGGTGTAGTATCTAATTTAGATGCTCCGTACGTTCCTGTATTATTTGTTGCTTGGTAATCTTCTCCGTTATATGAATATTTATTAATGTCTGGACCTGCTTGATTTAATAATACAGTATTTGTTGTATCACCATAATGATATCTTATAATATAGTTACCTGGTAAGAATCCTGAGAATGTGTATTTTCCGTCTGTTCCTGTTGTTACTTTACTTCTTACTTTTTGGTCATTTCCTACTAATTCTATTAATTCTACTGTTGCTCCATATACTCCTACTTCGCCATTATCTAATTTTCCATTTCCGGTTTTTATTCTTGTTGTAGCATCAGTTTTTGTGTTATCTCTAAATACTGTTCCGCTTATTGTTCTGTTATTTCCGGAAGCTGTAAAGTATAGAACTGGTGATGTAGTTGTATCGTCTTCACATTTTAGGTTATTTATTTCTGTTTTGCTTCTGTCATTTAAATATTCAATTGCTTTTCCATAATAGTAACCTAATGTTGTTGGATTTCCACCTTCTGTAGGTGTACTCCATAATGTTGTTGTTAATCTTGCTTGCTCTCTATCTATACTTCCTGGTGCTGAGTCTTTATCTATTAAGCCTCTTGTAAACTCTGTTCCACCGCTTGTTACTGTTGTTGAGTATTCTGTTATTTCTGCAATGTTGAATGTAGGTAAGTTTCCTACTCCACTATTTACTATTTGTTGTAAAACTGTTTCTGCATCTTTTAAATCAAGAACTAAGTATATATCCATTAATGCATTTTGATTTAACCAGCTGTTTGGAGTTGTGATTGCTACAGATTTATATCCATTTCCGCTTGTTCCAGTTGATGTATTTAATGTAGATTTAGTATTTCCGTTTAGGTAATATGCTTCTACAAAATCATACTTGTTATCGAAGTAATCTGTAATAATATTTGCTTTTGCAGTTGTTACAGATGCATTTTTAATAGTTAATTTATATGTTACTTGTATTTTTAAACCTGTATGATCATATTGAGAATTTTTAATATCTGTTTTTCTGATTTCTTGATTTACTTCTGATATAGAAGGTATTAATTCTTCACGTCCAAAGTTTGCTGCATCTGGTTTTATACCTATATCTTCTTGTCTTACTGTAACTTGGTTGCTATTGAATTTATATGCTCCATCTACACCATTTACTGTTACCCTTGTAGAATATACATCTGATGTTAATTGTAAGTCTACTATATCTCTACCTCTTAATCCTAAGTCGATGTGTTGTAATTTTGCCATTAAATCGCTATCATTATCTCTTATTGTAATTTTTCTAGTTGAAGCTTGAATTGCCATATTTGAATTATAGATATGATGTGACTCTGGTGTCCAGCCATCTTCGTTTTGTGTTGTATATTTAATTTCCTTAGTAGAATTATTTATTGTACCAAATTCATTATTAAATGTTGTTCTTGCTTTATTTACTCTTCCGTCAAAACTATCATTACTATTTAATTTTTCTTGTGCATTTGATGTATGTTCTATATCTTTTGATGTTATCGCTTCTGCATAAACAGTTGGTGTATAAGTAATACCATCATATTCGAATACTACATAGTATGAATAGAAATCTCCTGTTACTCTGTTACGTCCTGGAATATTTGTAAATTCGTAATTTCCGTCTGAATCTGTTGTTGTAGTAGCTACAAATCCATTTTCTCCTTCTCTATATAAGTAAACTTTAATTCCGCCTAATTTATTTTCCTTGTCTGCATCATATATTCCATTGTAATTATCTTGTTGTTTATTTAATGCTTTATCATTCCATACCATTCCTCTAATTCCAACTGGTAGCATTAAGTTCATTTGGAAATAATCAGAGTCTTGGTTATTATATGGTGTCATATCATACTTATCTGCAACTAATATGTCATTTCCATCTTTAAGTTCTGTAATTTTAGCTGTATTTTTCAATACCCTCATAGAAAGGTTAGATTCGCTTACAACAACAGTAAGTAATACAGATGTGCTACCTCCTGGTTTTAACAATGTTGCACCGGTTCTTGTTATTGTAATATCACCACCACTTGGTCTTGCTGTATAATCACTTAATGTTGCAGAATATCCACCGTCTTTATAGTAAGAAATTCCTTCTGGTAAACTATCTATAATTTTGCTAACTGTTATTGGGCAAATTCCATCATTTCTTACTATAATTGTATAAGTAATATAATATCCATTTCCTACTGTTACTGGTGAAAGCTCTTTTCTCTTGTTATGTTGTGTCCAATCAGTATCTTTATCCGTTTCGTCTACTAATCTACCATTTCTTTCTGTTTTATATTCTTCTAAACCGCTTCTTGAATTAATAGGTACATTTACGCCTTTATCGTTATGTACAGAAGAAATATATTTTTCCAAACTTACTTTGAATTCTTTTACCATTTCAATATAGTCTGCATCTTCTGTTCTATAAGTTGTATTATTTTCTGGGCTAGTGTAACTGATACAAGCATAATTTCTTAAAACTCCCTTATCAGAAATATCTGTATCAAATCTAACTTTTAATGTTATACGAGCAGCTGTTTTACCTTCCAAATCGAATGTATCAAATTCTATTTTATTTCCATTTTTATCATATGTAAGCTCCTTGCCATTACTGAAGTTAAATCCATCGCTGCCAAACTCTATTGTGCTATTAATTATAGTATAATCATTATCTGAAAGATTATTTTGTAAAGATACAAATCCTAATATATCTGTTACATAAAGATTTGTTTTATTTTCACTATTATTATAAACATAGATATAATAAGTTACTGTATCTCCTTTTATAATCTTAACAGCATTTTTGCTCTTTAAATCTCTATAAGATGTACTATATTGCAATCCAGCTGGGTTCTTAAATATGTTTCCATCAAAAATTTGGTCTATGCTGCCTTGTTCATCTTTCAAATTCCATCTATTTTGAACTGATGTATTACTTGCTGTTAAATTTTGATTATTTACTTGTGCAATATATTTTTGTAAAGATACGTTTGTTTTTGGAGTATCTTGTTCAATCATTTTTACATAATCTGCGTCTTCGGTTCTAAATGTTGTATTATTTTCTGGGTCTGTATCATATATATATGCTTTGTTTTCTATCATATCTCCTGCTGGAATTTGTTCATTTATTTTTACTTTTAATGTAATACGAGCTGCTTTATTATTTAAATTAAATGGACTAAATGTAATCATATTATTGCTTATATTAAATCCTAGCGGACTTGCATCATCAAAAGAACTATTTCCATCATAACTGTACTCAATAATAGGTTGTTCTTGTATAATATAAGATGGACTTGAATCACTGTTTCTATGAGTTAATTGATCTTTTACAATAATATCATTTGCAACATAGCTATTATCGTGAACATAAACAAATATATAATATGTTACAACATCACCATTTTTTATTGTAACAGGGTGTTGAATTTTATAACCTCTTTCATCATAAGAAGTTCCAACATAATCTCCCTCTGGGCTTGTATATTTCAAACGAGTACTGAAAATTTGGCTTATACTATTTGATTGTGCTCTTAAATTCCATCTCTTTGTAGTATCTGTGTTGTCAGCTGTTAAACTTTGTCCGTTTACTTCAGCAATATATTTTTGTAAAGATACACTTACATTTGTTTTTGGTATTTCATTCATTGTAACATAATCTGAGTCGCTTGTTCTATAGCCCTCTGGGTTAGTATAATTTGATATATATACATTATTTTCTATTAGTTCTCCCTTGTAAATTTGCTCATTGATTTTTACCTTTAATGTTAAACGAGCCATAGATCCTCCATTTAAGGAGAATGAATTAAATGTCATCGTTTTACCACTCTTAGTATAACCTAAGTTTCTTTGAGATGTGGCTTTAAAAGGTGTATACATATCGTACAAACCTGGTTCTACATATGTACCAAATTCTAATAACGCACTCTCAATACTGAAACTAGGTGTATTTGTACTTCCCAAATGGGTTAAAGTATCTTTTAAAATAATATTATTAGCAGTTGCTGTACCATTATTATAAATATGTATGTAGTAGGTTACAATATCTCCTTTTTGGATAGCAACAGGAGATTGTTTCTTTATTCCTTCTTTACTTCCTCCATCTTTATCATATAAGCCTACGTGTTCATTATAAAATTTACCATTATGAATTTTACTTGTTGAACTACTTTCTGCTTTCAAATTTGTTCTCCAAGTTTCATCTGAATTATTTACTGTTAATCTTTTATCATTTACCATTGCAATATGTTTTTGTAATGAAATATTAACCTTATTATTAATAGTAGTTGTAGTTGATGTAGTAACTATTCTTTTAGTAACATCTGTTATAACAACCACTGGTTGGTATCTATTTGCAGAATCTACATATACATAATATTTTACATTATATTCATATCTTTCTGCTGTTACTGTTACTTTGATAGATGAAGAGCTACTAACATTATTAAATGTAATTACTTTGGTTTCATCCATAGATTTTGTGTATTTTCCTTTTGATTGGTCGTTTATTTTTAGTTCAAAATCTGTGAAATCGCCACTTACTGTTACTTTTAAAGTATTACCATCAAGTTTTGCACTTAATTTTGGTTGACCATTAATGTGGCTCACCATTTGTTTATAGTTTTGTGCTGCGTCCCAAAACTCTTTATACTTTCCTGTTAATTCTTTAAGTGTTTTATGATCTTTATTGAATAATATATCGCAGCATTCATAATATGAAGAACTATGACCGTATCCACCTGGATTACCATTTGTCATAATATTGGCATCGTAAGAATTTTTAGATGCGTTACTTAATAAATAATGCCATAAAACTATTTGACTTGGTTCTGTCCAATACTCACTTTCTAGCTTACCTCCTGTAGTTACACCATATCCTGCAGGACCATTTGCAAAAATGTATTCTAATATAGGATCTGTAACGGTAAATGCGCTTTTACTTATTGATTTATATGTGGTTTGATGAAGTTTTATACCGTGTCCAACACAATATGTATTTAGAAGACTTAAAGTAGATATATAGTCACCATCTTTATTATTTTTTCCATAATCTTGCATTACCATATCGTCACCAACTCTTGTTGCCTTATTAACATTATTGAAAATATACTCTCTCCAATTACTATATTTTCCATAATCTTCAAATGTACTTGCTTGCACAATATTTTGCATAGGAACTAAAAGTAAGAATATTGCAAATATCATTATTGTTATTATTTTAAATTTTAAGTTTTTACTCATATTTGTCTCCTCCTTTCTAATTATATTCCTCTATTTAGAACTTTTTTCTTAATGAAATAAGTTCCTACAAGTAATATTCCTAAACAAACTAACGTAATTCCTGTATATAGCCATACTGAACCTGTTTTTATTGATATGATTAACAATGCTGATGATTCATTATTTTCCATTGCTTTTTCGTTTTCTACTATATTTTGTAAGTTACTTATTTTTTCTAGTTTTGCACTATTAGGAAATGTTCCTGTATTTTCTTCTGTCATTTTCTTTGTTAATACTAATTCTGTTGTAATGCTTTCACCTGGTTGTATTGTTTTTCCTGCTAATGCTGTTGTATATATGCTGCCATCATTTCCTCTATACCAGTCTGGATTTAATTCTGAGTTAAACTCTAATCCGCTTGGTAAATTATCTACTAAACTATCTGCAAAGCTTGCTACTTCTCCTTCGTTCTTTATTACAAATTTGTAAGTTACAATTACATTAGCACCTTTCATATATTTTGCAACTAAGTCTACTTTTGCTACATTGCTATTGTCGTAAGTTGTTTCTTCTGTTCCACGTTTATCTACAACAGCAACTTTTGAAACTAATTTTTCTATGCTTAAATCGAATGTTGCATTTACTATTAGACCAATGTCTATATTACTTGTATTTTCATCTAATGACATAGTATTTGTAATTGCAACTAGTTTTTCTTGTCCATCTATTGTAACGTTAGACATAATAGCATCTGAATTACAATTTTCTTTTACTCCATCTTTTTGATAAGTAGTTACAGTATAAGTATTAGTATCAAATTCAAATAATACTATATAGTTTCCTTTTGGAATATTTGCAAATGTATAATTTCCGTTTGCATCTGTTACTGTAGTAATTCTATTTCCATTTTGGTCTAAAGCAAAGTTTCCTGTTTCTTTGTTTATTAAGCTTACTATTACACTATCTTGCAATTTTTCGCCTTCATCTCTTTTACCATCTTTATTTTCATCTACCCACGCTGTTCCAGATATTGTATAAGAATTTGTTTCTGGGTTTTCTGGGTTAGTTGGATTTCCTGGATTGCTTGGGTTATCTGGATTGCTTGGTCTATCTGGTTTGTCTGGATTATTTGGATTATCAGGATTGCTTGGATTATCTGGAATAACTACTTCTATTGCCATTTTATGTGTTAATTCATTAGATAAAATTACTTCTTCTCCTACAATTAATTGAATGTTACTTGTTAATTCCAAAATAGTAGTTTTTTCTACTTCTTTGCCTACTACTGTACCTGTAATTTTAATTTCTTCTATTTCTTGTGGATCTAATGTAATATTTATTTCTCTTTCTTTTAATGATGTTTCTATAATAGATGGTTTTTCGCCTTTTTTGCCATATTCAATTTTTTCTACTTCTATTCCCTCAGGAATACTGTATTTTACATCAGTAGATCCAAAATTATTTCCAATATTTGTTACATTAATTGTATAAACTATCTTATCTCCCATTGCTAGCAATTGTTCAGTTGGTATATTAGGAGTTACAGTCATATTGTATACTGCTTGAGAAGTTTCAATTGTTTTTGTATTAGATTCATATATGTCTTGTTCTACTTCCGCATTAGCAATACCACTTATTTGAATATTATAATCTTTTTGCAATGATTTTACTTTACATTCTATAAATAGTAATACTTCTTCATCTGGTGTTAAATTTGCAATTGTATATTCAAAAGTATTGTTATTTAAAACTCCTTGTTTTGTTATGTTATATCTATATTCTCCTAGTTCAGCAAGACCGCCAGTTACATATTCCATTTCTTTTGGAATTTCATAAGTTACTTTAATATTTTTTAAGCTATCTTTCGTAATATTTTTTACTCTTACTCTATATTGAACAACTTCATCTTTTTCAAATGTAACCATACTACTGTCATATATGTAACTTTCATCTATAGAAGTACTTAATACTACTGTTGCTTTAGCTGGTTTTAAAGCTAAGCTACTTGATTGCTCTATTGTTTGTCCCTCGTATTGTAATTGTATTTTATTTTCAATAGTTGAGTCTACGTCTGTTTCTTTCATTAATAATGCTATTTCAAATTCTTGTACTTCTCCTGCTTTTAGACTTTCTATTTCCCATTCCTTTTCTCTTACATCTTCTTGTATTGCTTTTAATTCTTCCTCTTCGTCAAATCCTCTATATGTGTATATTGCATTTTCTGGAATGATGTCTTTTAATACTAAGTTGGTTAAATCTTTATCAGAATTATTTCTTACTTGTAATTTGTAAATAACAATTTGTCCAGAATGTACATAGTTTTGTTTAATGTATGGTGTTATTTCTAAGCTTACTGGTAAATTTTCACCTTCTGATGTTATTATTTCTTTTTCTGCTTTACTACTATTGTTTGTTAAACCATCTTGTGTTGTTTGCATTCCAATTGTAACTTCATCTTCTAAAGTTTTTTCTTGATATTGATAAGACATACTTAAATTTAGATAAGTTGATTGATTGTTACCTAACTTTTCTGGAATTTGTACAGCTTCTTTTATTTCCATTCCTGATGATTTTGACATTGTATTATCTTCTAATTCTACTTTGAAAGCTTTTGCATCACTTGTAAATTCTTCTGACCAGCTTTCATCTTCAAATTTTGCATCTTTATTAGTAGAATAATAAACTTTTGCATTTTCTATTGAAAGAGCTTTGCTTAAGTTTGTATCAAATGTAGATTTTAATTCATCATTGCTATAGCCTACTTTTCCTATAATTTTTACGTTTGTTAAATCTTCGTTATAATTATTTACCAAATCAAGTGTATGAACTGCTTCTTTAGCAGGTTCATCACTTCCAATTTCGATTAGTTTTGCATCTTCTATTGTAGAACTTACGCTACCGCTATTGTCAAAGTTGCTTAATTTAGACAACATTAATAATCCTGCTTTAGATACAATATTTACAGGAATATTTTGTTTTGTTTCTGCTTTTCCTTGTTTACAAGTTACTTCTATTTTATCTGTATGTGTTGGAAGAGTATCTTTGTAATTTAAGTTTTCAATATCCATTACAATGCTTACGCCACCACTTACATTTTCTAAATCGTAAGCGGATTGTTTTCCTTCTAATTCGATTGTAATGATATTATTATTTGTTGATGATTTCTTTATTTTTAATCCATTTTCGTTTACAAGACTTGGGCTAGACAAATTACCACTTGTTAATCCTTCTGGTAATTTTATAGTAATTATAGGGTTGTTAAACAATTTTGCACTAGCATTTGTATCGTCTAATTTTACAGTTAATGTTGTTTTATTAACTTGTAATGTTGAAAAATTTACATTGCTAGATGTAACTGTCATTTTTGTTTCTGGTTCTGATAAACTAATGTCTGTATCATATGTGTAATCATTTACCTTGCTGGATACTCTAATTGCATTTATTTTTTCTACACTACTTCCATAATTTTTTGATGCTTTTATTGAACTTTCATTTTCAAAATGTAAGAAACCTTCTGTAATTGGTTTTGAAATTTCAATATTTAAGTCTGTAAAGATTTCTTCGTATTTAACAATAATATATTGGCTATCGTTTTCAATTACATCAACTTTTCCGTTTAAGTAAATAACTGCTAATTTTTTAGTATTATCTATATCAATATATTGTACAGTTGCAAATACTTCTTCTCCTTTATATATTTCTATTTTTCCTTCTTGTCCTAACATTCTATCGAATTCATATTTGTTTATTTTTGTTTGTTTATATACAATATTTCCATCAGTTTTTAATTCTGTTTTTTGTTTATCATTTAATACAAGTTTATTTTCTTCTAGCATTAATCTTGCTGTATCTGCTAATTTACTATTTAATACAGTATAAGTAGATACAGTATTAAAGGTCGTTTCATAATTTGTATTGTTTTCTACATTTGAATATAAATAACCTTTATAAATATCTTCTTTTGATTGTGTGTTAAATTCTGTTAAGGTTCCCTTATCTTCTTTTGCAATGATAGAAATTTCTTTATTTCCTTTTGCAGTTATGCTTTCACTTTCTGCTTTTAATGTTAATGTTGCATTTACTGTATATTTTAATGCAACTTCTTCATTTTCTGTATAAGCTTCTGCTGGATATATATATATTATTTCAAACTTATCTTTTTCATTTTTATTTACTTCATTAGAAGAATCTGAATAAGAAACACTTAATAACCCAGAATCTTTATTATAATTCTGAGTAATGTTTGTATTTAATTCTTTGCCAGTAGTAGACTCTGTAGCGGCTTCTACTACACTTGCAACTTCTGGATAACTTCCATTTATTTGAGGTAAGCTTACTTCTAGGTCTAGCTTCTCGGTTGGTAAGTAATTAGTATCTTCATACCTTGGTTGTATTTCCAAACTACTATGAACTGCTATTCCTTTATTTGTTACCTCTTCTTTTTCTTTATGGAATGGAACATACTCTTCATTTTTTAGTTCTATTCCTATTTCTGGTGGAATATTATCTTCAGCGATTGCTTTACTTATTCCTATTCCACAAATAGAAACATTTCCATAGACCAATGATATGGCCATTGTTGTAGCTACAGATTTTAAAATAAATTTCTTAAGATTCATTTGAAATTTCCTCCTTTAGAAAGTATAGTGTATGCATACCATTATTATGCCAATTTTATGTCCACTATTATATTAATTATACAACATTTTTTTCATAAAATCTAGTATTTTTGTAAAAAAAAGGTTCAAAAGGCGCAAAAAATCAGACTTTTTTCAAAAAAATGTCTGTTTTATGCTTACGGATATACTATTTCAACATTTGCATTAAAGAAATATTATTTTTTCTTTACATTTGTATTACAAAAACTGGCGTTTTTAACTTATTTTCTAGGGACAATACTTTTTTATTTTTGCAAAAAGAATGACCCAAAAGGGCAATCCTTTTAAGGTCATTCTAATTTATTTATTTTGCAATTACATACTTTTTGATAATGAATATTCCTCCTGCTAATACAATTAATGAAGCTGCTGCAATTACATAGTATGTTATCATCATACTGCTATCTCCTAGTTTTGGGTGAATATTAATTGTGTCTGATGTAGCACTATCGTGTTGTACACCTGGTAGAATAATATATCTTGTTGGTATTCTTACTCTATCTCTTTGTGGCTCTGTTCCGTCATCTGTAACATTCTTATAGTTCAAGCCTGTTATCTCTATTGTATTGTTATATTCATAACCATCTACTGCACTTGTTACAATTTCCTCGAATGTAGAATCTGTTGATGATAATACTTTTTCTAATGTTATTTCTACCGTTGCTGTTCCATTAATTGGTGTTAGCAATGGGTTAGATGCTTTTGCCTTTACAAATGATTGATATCTGCTTCCATCTGGGTCAACAGTACCTTGTGGTATACTTCCTTGTTTGTATTGTGCTTGTGCAAGGGTACTCTTAACTTGGTCAAATGTTGTTATTTCCCAATAAGTATCGTTATTTCCTAGCTCTGGATTATATGATAAGTCATTATCGATAAAGTCTACTATTCCTGTAATTGTTGGTACAACTGCATTTCCGTTGTTGAAGTTTTTCTCCATTGCAATTGTTGCTTTAATTTCGTAAGTTACAGTTAATTTTGCACCTTGTAATCTCTCATCTATAACGCTTACATCAAATCCCTTATTTGGTAATATAAGTGTATCGCCTTCTCTATCCCAATCACCATTTGCTTTTTTACTTGCTTTTGCTATTACATTTTCGCCTGATGAATCAATTATTGAGAATTCTTTTATTTGTTTTGTTAAATTAATTGTTGTTACTGGTACTTCTGCTACACCAAAGTTCATATTTGTTACATCATATGGACTAAATGCTTCTCTTTCTTGTAAGCCTCCACTTGTAATTTCTGTCTTTTCAACTGTGATGTGGAACTTAGGTGTGTTAGATTCCATCTTTGTTTTATTAATAATATCTTGAATTACAGATTGTTCCACAGTTTTGCCATCTCTTATATCGTTTAATACTGTCATTTGTTCATCTGTAAAGTCTGTTACATTTGCACTTACAGTATTTCTTCTGCTTATACTATCTGTAGCTGTTGATACACCTTGATTTTCGTTGTATACATACCAGAAGTTTGCTGTGTCGTTTAGTTTCTCTGCCCCATATTTTCCTGTATTATTTGTTGCTTGATAATCTTCTCCGTTATATGAATATCTGTTAATGTTTGAACCTGCTTGATTTAACAATACAGTATTTGTTGTATCACCATATTGATATCTAATTAAGTAATCACCTGGTAAGAATCCTGAGAATGTAAACTTACCATTTTTATCTGATGTTGTAGTATATCTTACAACTTGGTTGTTGCTTGTTTGTTCTATCAATTCTACTGTTGCACCATATACTCCTACTTCGCCATTATCTAATTTTCCATTTCCAGTTTTTATTCTTGTTGTATTGTTAGTTGTTGTATTATCTCTAAATACTGTTCCGCTTATTGTTCTGCTATTTCCGGAAGCTGTAAAGTATAGAACTGGTGATGTAGTTGTATCATCTTCACATTTTAGGTTATTTATTTCTGTTTTGCTTCTATCATTTAGATATTCATTTGCTTTTTGATAATAGTAACCTAATGTTGTTGGGTTTCCATTTACTGTAGATGTACTTTGTCCTACTGTTGTTGTTAATCTTGCTTGCTCTCTATCTATACTTCCTGGTGCTGAGTCTTTATCTATTAAGCCTCTTGTATATTCGGATCTACCGTTTGTTACTGTTGTTGAATATTCTGTTATTTCTGCAATGTTGAATGTAGGTAAGTTTCCTACTCCACTATTTACTATTTGTTGTAAAACTGTTTCTGCATCTTTTAAATCAAGAACTAGGTATACATCCATTAATGCATTTTGATTTAACCAGTTGCTTGGCATTGTGATTGCTACAGATTTATATCCGTTTCTGTTTGAACTACTTGCACTTAATTTAGATTGACTATTTCCATTTAAGTAATATGCTTCTACAAAATCATATTTGTTATCGAAGTAATCTGTAATAATATTTGCTTTTGCAATTGTTACAGATGCATTTGTAACAGTCAACTTATATGTTACTTGTATTTTTAAGCCAGTCTTATTATATTGTGTATTTTTAATGTCTGAGCTTCTAATGTTCTGATCTACTTTTGCTACAGTAGGTATTAATTCTTCGTGTCCAAAGTTTACTGTATCTTCTGCTATACCTATATCTTCTTTTCTTACTGTAACTTGGTTGCTATTGAATTTATATGCACCATCTACGCCATTTACTGTCACCTTTGTAGAGTATACATCTGATGTTAATTGTAAGTCTACTATATCTCTACCTCTTAATCCTAAGTTAATGTGTTGTAATTGTGCCATTAGTGTAGCATTGTCTGCTATAGTTATTTTTTCTGTTGAAGCTTGAATTGCCATATTTGTATTGTAGTTATGATGTGACTCTGGCGTCCAGCCTGCATCGTTTTGTGTTGTATAACTAATTCCCTTAGAATTATTTATTGTACCAAATCCATTATTAAATGTTGTTCTTGCTTTATTTACTATTCCGTCGAAACTATCAGTACTATTTAATTTTTCTCTTGCGTTTGATGTTAACGGATCATCTCCTGGCGTTGCAACTTTTTTATAATTATTATTATCATTAGTTGGTGTATAAGTAATACCATCATATTCGAATACTACATAGTATGAATAGAATCCTCCTGTTACTCTGTTACGTCCTGGAAGATTTGTAAATACATAATTTCCGCTTGAATTTGTTGTTGTAGTAGCTACAACTCCATTTTCTCCATCTCTATATAAGTAAACTTTAATTCCAGCTAATTTGCTTTCACTATTAGCATCATATAAGCCATTATAACTATCTTGTTGTTTATTTAATGCTTTATCATTCCATACCATTCCTCCGATTCCAACTGGAAGCATTAAGTTCATTTGGAAATAATCAGAGTCTTGGTTATTATATCGTGTTTTATCGTTTGCATCTGCATCTAATTGTGTACCGTCTGAATTTGTAAGTTTTGTAATTTTAGCTGTATTCTTCAATACTCTCATAGAAAGGTTAGACTCGCTTACAATAACAGTAAGTGTTACAGATGTACTATCTCCTGGGTGTAACAATGTTGCACCGGTTCTTGTTATTGTAATATCACCACCACTTGGTCTTGCTTTATAATCGTTTTTATTAGATGAGTATCCACTCTCTTTATAATGAGAAATTCCGGCTGGTAAAGTATCTACAATTTCTGAAACATATACATCACATTCGCCATCATTTCTTACTTCAATTGTATATGTAATATAATATCCATTTCCTACTGTTACTGGTGAAAGTTCCTTTTTACGGTTATGTTGTGTCCAATCAGTATCTTTATCCGTTTCGTCTACTAATTTACCATTTCTTTCTGTTTTATATTCTTCTTGACCTTTTCTTGAAGTAATAGATTCATTTACGCCTTTATCGTTACGTACAGAAGAAATGTATTTTTCCAAGCTTACTTTGTATTCTTCTTCCATTTGAAGATAGTCTGCATCTTCTGTTCTATAAGTTGTGCTATTTGCAAGGTCAACACTTCTAATTTTTGCATAGTTCTTTACAGTTGTTCCTAAAGAAATTCTTGTGTTAAATGCTACTTTAAGTGTAATTCTTGCTGCTGTATCACGATTTAGAGTAAATTGATCAAATATCATTGTACCATTTGAGTTAGTATAATTTATGCTTTGTGTACCATTAAAATTATATCCATCTCCAAATTCAATTGTTGCACTTTGCACACTATAACTACTGTTATTTAAGCTATCTTCTATAGTTACTTTAGAATCTACAATATGGCTATTGTTATATACATATATATAATATGTTACTACATCGCCTTTTTTAATTAAAACCGGATTTTGACTCTTGTAACCAGTTCTTGAACTACCTGACCATAAGCCATTTGGATTTTTAAGTGTTCCACTATTTCCAAAAATTTGTGATGTACTACTTCCTGTATCTCTTAGGTTCCATCTATCTCCAATAGAAGATTGATGAGATGTTAAGCTTTGTCCATTTACTTCTGCAATATATTTTTGTAAAGAAACATTTGCACTTACCATCTGAACATAATCAGCATCTTCTGTTCTATAGCTTGTTGTATTAGATGGATTTGTGCTACTTATATAAGCATAATTTCTTACTACTCCATACGCAGAAATGTCTGTACTAAATTTAACTTTTAAGGTTATACGAGCTGCCTTTTTTCCACCCAAATTAAATGAATTAAATGTTATTGTATTTCCACTCGTAGAGTAACTAATATCACTGATATTTCCAAAACTATAGGCATCATTTGCATATTGCATTGTAATACTTGATATTGAATAATATGATGAAGAAAGGTAATTATTAGATACAAAACTTAATGTATCTTTTACAGAAACTTTAGTGCTATCTTTACTTTCATTATATATATAGATGTAGTAAGTTACAGTATCTCCTTGTTTAATTATAACAGGGTTTTGGCTTTTATATCCTGTATTATATGAACTACCAGATGAAAATCCACCTTCATTTTTAAATATATTTCCATTAAATATTTGTCCTATACTTGTAGATTCATCCCTTAAATTCCATCTTTTTGTAAGAGATGTATTATCAGATGTTAAATTTCGATTATTTACTTGTGTTATATATTTTTGTAAAGAAACGCTTCCTTTTGGTGGTTGTTTCATTTCAATATAGTCTGAATCTGATGTTCTATAATCAGTTTTATTATTTGGGTTTGTGTATGATATATATGCATAATTTTTTAATATTCCCTTTGATGAAATATCTGTATTAAATTTAACTTTTAATGTTATACGAGCAACTGTTTTGCCACTTAATGTAATAGCATCAAAGTAAATACTGTTACCTTGTCTTGCATAGCCAAGTTTTTCGCTATTGCCATTAAATGTATGTCCATCACTACTAGTTTCATATACACTTTGTGTTATTGTATATTCGCTTTCAGAAAGACTAGAACCAGACACGAAACTTAATTGGTCACTTACATTTAATTTGGCTGTTTCATCGTCATTATTATATACATAAATGTAATAGGTTACTTCATCACCAACTGAAATAGTTACAGGATAATCTCTTTTAAAGCCATTTACAAAAGAGCCATTCATATTTTTGCCATCTGGCGCTTTAAATATATTTGTATCATAAATTTTATCTATACTTCCTGATACATCTTTTCTGTTCCATCTGTCATAAATTTCTAACATAGATAAGGTTAAGTTTTTATTATTTACTTGTCCAATGTATTTTTGTAAAGATACATTCGTTTTTGGTGCTTCTGGTGGTGGTAGCTCTGGTTCTTCCATTTCTACATAATCAGAGTCGCTTGTTCTATAGGTTGTATTATTATCTGGATTTGTATCATATATGTATGCATTATTTTCTATCATATCTCCTGCTGGAATTTGTTCATTTATTTTTACTTTTAATGTAATACGAGCAACTTGATAATTTAAGCTAAATGAACTAAAAGTAATAATATCGTTACTTGTTGTATAATTAAGTGTTTGGGCTGATCCATATGAATAGCCAAAATCACTATATTCTATTGTAGGACTTCCCTGAATAGCATAAGATGGTCGTGTACTGCTATTGGTATGAGTTAATTGATCTTTTACTATAATGCTATCAACTTTTTTATTATCATTAGCATAAACATAGATGTAATAAGTTACAATATCACCTTGTTTAATTAAAACAGGATCTATTTTTTTATAGCCTATAGTAGTATTAGAAGTTCCATCATATTCTTTTCCTCCTGGATTCACAAATTTAGTCCTAGATGCAAAAATTTGATTTACACTTTGTGATGTTGCTTGCACATTCCATCTATTTATAACATCTGTATTTTCAGAAGTTAAATTTTGTCCATTTACTTGAGCAATATATTTTTGTAAAGATACATTTGTTTTTGGTGTTTCTGGTGGTGGTAGCTCTGGTTCTTCCATTTCTACATAATCATAGTCACCTGTTCTAAATGTTGTATTATTCGTTGGATCTGTACTTCTAATACCAGCATAATTTTCTAATACCCCTCTTGATGAAATATCGGTATTAAACTTAACAGTTAATGTTATTCGAGCAGCTTTTTTACCATCTAATGTAATAGTATTAAAGTAAATTGTGCCACCTTCTTTTTTATAGTCAAGAGTCATCCTGCTGTTGCCACCATTACTTGTGAATGTATATCCATCACTACTATTTTCATATGCACTTTGCGTTATTGTATATTCGTTTTCAGAAAGGACTGAATCTGATACAAAGCATATGTGGTCACTTACATCAACTTTGACCATTTTATTGCTATTATTATATACATAAATGTAGTAAGTTACACTGTCACCAGATTGTATTTTTACAGGGTTTTCACTTTTATAACCGTTATTATAAGACAAACCACCATTATTGCCACTTGGATCTTTAAAAATACCACCATCAAAGATTTGTCCTATGCTTTCAGAATTATCTTTTCTGTTCCATCTATTTGTAACAGATGTCTGGGCAGATGTTAAATTTTTATTATTTACTTGTGCAATATATTTTTGTAAAGATACATTTGGTTTTGTTGCTTCTGGCTGTTCCATTTTTACATAATCGTAGTCATCTGTTCTATATCCATTAGGATTGTTATATCCATCGCCTGTTATCCACGCATTATTTTCTATTAGATCTCCTGAGTCAATTTGTTCCTCAATTTTTATTTTTAAAGTTATACGTGCTGTTGAATTGGCCTCTAAAGTAATTGCATTAAACAAAATATAAGCTCCACTCTTGCTATATGTAAGAGAATTGGTAGATTTTACAGAATAACTTCCATTTGAATTGTAACCTTTTGTACTAAATTCTATTTTAGGAGTTTCTGCAATACTAAAAGCAAGTGTACTACTACTATTAGAAAGTTTTTTCAAAGTATCATTCACAGATACCTTCGCAGATACGTTTCCATTATTATAAAGATGTATATAATATGTTACAATATCATTCTTTTTAATTGTAACAGGTGATGTTTTTTTATAACCTGTTCCATTGTAGGAATTTGGTGTTGAATCGCCAAATTCATTTATAAATTTATTATATGCATAAATTTGATTCTTTGAACTGCTTATAGCTTGTAAGTTTGTTCTTGGTTGTAACGGAATATTACTTGTTGAACCATTTACTGCAGCAATATATTTTTGTAAAGAAACATTGGTTTCTTCTTTTCTTACTGTTTTCTCACAAGCTATTTTTGACAATTCATCACCATATGATGTGCTAGTTACTGCCATCATTCTTTGTTGACCAGATCTTTCTATTATAGCATATGTTGCGTTATATCTTTTCTCATAAGGTATGACTTTTACTGTTGCTGTATCTCCACTTACAGTATAAGAATGTGGACCACTGCTAACATAATATTCACCTTTTTTTGTACCATTTACTAATAAATCGTATTTTTCAAAACTTCCTTTTACAGTTACTGTTAACGTACTATCTTTTATTGAAGCACTTACATCATCTTCAGAAATAATTCCACTAGAATTATTTACTTTATTTGCATAAGCTACTGCATCATTATAATATTCTAGTGCCTTGCTGGAAGGAGAACCGGAATTGCATCCCAAGCTTCCACGAAGAAATGAAGCCTCACTTGAATTACTTTTAGATATATAATACCACAAAGCCTGTTGTGATGGATCGTTTTTATAATTACTTTCAAGTTGACCCATCGTTGGGCCTTGAGCTAATATATATGCTAGTAATGGGCTTGCTTTATTTCCAACAGAAGTTATTTTATAACTACCCCAACCTGCGTTTACTCCGTTATTAAGACAATATACATTAGGAAGGCTAAGTGTATTTACGTGAGGACTCATTTCAGGGGATGTACCGTTAACATAAACCGCTATTTCATTTCCTACTTTTATTTCAACAAAATGATTATTTTTGGTATGGCTTTCATCGCCATAAGAATCATTACTGAACACATAGTTTCTATTATTTTTTAAATCACTATCACTATATATTGAAGCTTTTGTTATTATGGGAACTAATAACAATAAAATCGCAATTAACATTATAACAATCTTGAATTTTAATTTCTTTTTCATTCTATTTCCTCCTTCCCCTTATATTTCTTTATTCAGAACTTTTTTCTTAATTAAGTAAGCTCCTGCAAGTAAAATGCTTAAGCTAATTAATGTAATTCCTGTATATAGCCATATTGAACCTGTTTTTATTGATATAATTAATAATGCTGATGATTCATTATTTTCCATTGCTTTTTCGCTTTCTGCTATATTTTGTAAGTTACTTATTTTTTCTAGTTTTGCACTATTAGGGAATGTTCCTGTATTTTCTTCTGTCATTTTCTTTGTTAATACTAATTCTGTTGTAATGCTTTCACCTGGTTGTATTGTTTTTCCTGCTAATGCTGTTGTATATATGCTGCCATCATTTCCTCTATACCAGTCTGGATTTAATTCTGAGTTAAACTCTAATCCGCTTGGTAAATTATCTACTAAACTATCTGCAAAGCTTGCTACTTCTCCTTCGTTCTTTATTACAAATTTGTAAGTTACAATTACATTAGCACCTTTCATATATTTTGCAACTAAGTCTACTTTTGCTACATTGCTATTGTCGTAAGTTGTTTCTTCTGTTCCACGGCTATCTACAACAGCAACTTTTGAAACTAATTTTTCTAAGCTTAAATCGAATGTTGCATTTACTATTAAACCAATATCTACATAGTTTGCGTTATCATCTAATGAAATAGTATTTGTGATTGCCACAAATTTTTCTTGTCCGTCTATTGTTACATTAGACATAATAACATCTGAATTTAGATTTTTTTCTACTTCTTCTTTTTGATAAGTAGTTACTGCAAAAGTATTTATATCAAATTCGAATAATACTATATAGTTTCCTTGTGGAAGACCTGTAAAAGCATATCTTCCGTTTGCATCTGTTACTGTAGTAATTCTATTTCCATTTTGGTCTAAGGCAAAGTTTCCTGTTTCTTTATTTACTAAGCTTACTACTACACTATCTTGTAGTTTTTCGCTTTCATCTCTTTTACCATTTTTGTTTTCATCTACCCACGCTGTTCCAGATATTGTATAAGAATTTGTTTCTGGATTTTCTGGGTTGGTTGGATTGCTTGGGTCATCTGGGTTAGTTGGGTTATCTGGATTGGTTGGATTAGTTGGGTCGTCTGGGTTAAATACTTCTATTTCCATTCTATGTGTTAATTCATTAGATAAAATTACTTCTTCTCCAACAACTAATTGAGTAGCATTCGTTAATTCAAATGCAGTTGTTTGTTCTACTTCTTTAACAGTTACTGTACCTGAGATTTTAATAATTTCTACTTCGTTTGGTTCTAATTCTCCACTAATTTCTATTTCTCTATAAGGTTTTTCTATAATAGTTGGTTCTTCTCCCTGTTTTCCATATTCCATTTTTTCTGGTTCTATTTCTGCTGGAAGAGTGTTTTTTATGTTGATACTACCAGACTCTTTTCCTATATTTACTACACTTATTGTATATGTTATTTCATCGTCATATACTAAAAGTTGGTCGATTGGTATATTAGTATCTACAGACATATTGTAGGCTGCTTGAGAAGTTTCATCCATTTTTACGTTTGATTCGTATACTTCTCCATCTACTTCTATATTAGCAATACCACTTATTCGTACATTATATTTGTTTGCCATACGTTTTACTTCACATTCTATAAATAATATTTTTTCTTCATTTGATTTTAAATTATCAATTGTATATTCAAAAATATTATTATTTATAGTGCCTTCTTTAATTATCTTGCTTTCAAATTCTCCTAGTTCAGCAAGTCCTCCAGTTATATATGTTATTTCTTGTGGAATTTCATAAGTTACTTTAACATTTTTTAGGTTATCTTCTGTAGTATTTTTTACCCTTACTCTGTATTGAATTGTTTCGTTAGCACCATATGAACCTACTTCTTCTGTATTTGACTCGTCTCTAATAGTGCTTAATACTACTGTTGCTTTAGCAGGTTTTAATGTTAAAGTACTTGATTGTTCTACGGTTTGTTCTTCATATTTTAATTGTATTTTATTTTCAATAGTTGAATCTTGGCTAGTTTCTTTCATTAAAAGAGCTATTTCAAATTCTTGTACTTCTCCTGCTTTTAGGCTTTCTATTTTCCATTCTTTTTCTTTAGTTTCATCCTGTATTGCTTTTAATTCTTCCTCTTCGTCAAATCCTCTGTATGTATAAACTGCATTTTCTGGAATGATGTCTTTTAATACTAAGTTAGCTAAATCTTGTTCTGAGTTATTTCTTACTTGTAATTTGTAAATAACAATTTGTCCAGAATGTACATAGTCTTGTTTAATGTATGGTGTTATTTCTAAGCTTACTGGTAAATTTTCACCTTTTGGCGTTACTATTGTTTTTTCTGCTTTACTACTATTATTTGCTAAACCATCTTGTGGTGTTTGCATTCCTATTGTAACTTCATCTGCTACAGTTTTTTCTTGATATTGATAAGTCATACTTAAATTTAGGTAAGATGATTGATTGTTACCTAATTTTTCTGGAATTTGTACAGCTTCTTTTATTTCCATTCCTGCTGCTTTTGCCATTGTATTATCTTTTAATTCTACCTTAAAAGCTTTTGCATTATTTGTAAATTCTTCTGTCCATCCTTCATCTTCAAATTTTGCATCTTTATTAGTAGAATAATAAACTTTTGCATTTTCTACTTCTAATGGTTTACTTAAGTTTGTATCAAATGTTGATTTTAATTCATCATTACTATAGCCTATTCTTCCTATAATTTTTACATTTGTTAAATTTTCATCATAATTGTTTACTAAAGTAAGTGTATGAACTGCTTCTTTTGTTTCTGCATCGTTTTCTAAGTTGATTACTTTTAAGTCATCAACTGTAGAGCTTACATTTCCACTATTATCAAAATTACTTAATTTAGATAACATTAATAATCCTGCTTTAGATACAATATTTACAGGAAAACTTTGCTTTGTTTCTGCTTTTTCTTGTTTACAGGTTACTTCTATTTTGTCTGTATGAGATGCTAATTTATCGCTATAATTTAAGTTATCAATATCCATTACAATGCTTACGCCACCACTTACATTCTCTAAATCGTAAGCAGATTGTTTTCCTTCTAATTCTATTGTAATGACATTATTATTTGTTGATGATTTCTTTATTTTTAATCCATTGTCATTTACAAGTCTTGGGCTAGATAAGTGTCCGCTTGTTAAACCTTCTGGTAATTTTATAGTAACGATAGGATTATTAAATAATTTTGTACTTGCATTTGTATCGTCTAATTTTACAGTTAATGTTGTTTTATTAACTTGTAATGTTGAAAGATTTACATTGCTGGATGTAATTGCTATTTTTGTTTCTGGTTCTGATAATGTAATATCTGTATTAGATGTTTGATTATTTATTTTGCTAGTTATTCTAATTGCATTTATTTTTTCTACATTATTTCCATAATTGTCTGATGCTTTTATTGCGCTTTCATTTTCGAAATGTAAGAAACCTTCTGAATTTGGTTTTGTTATTTTTATATTTAAGTTTGTAAAATCTTCTGAGTATTTTATAACTGCATAAGCTTCGTTATCTTGTAATGCTTCTGTTTCTCCATTTAAGTAAATAACTGCTAATTTTTTTGTATTATCTATATCAATATATTGTACAGTTGCAAATACTTCTTCTCCTTTATATACTTCTATTTTTCCTTCTTGTCCTAACATTCTATCGAATTCATATTTGCTTATTTTTGTTTGTTTATATATGATATTTTCATTAGCATCTTTTTCTTCTTTATTTAATAAGAATTTATTTTCTTCTAATTCTAAAGTTGTTGTATCTGCTAATTGGCTATTTAACACTGTATAAGTAGATACTGTATTAAAAGTTGTTTCATAATTTGTATGATTTTCTACATTTGAATATAAATATCCTTTATAAATTTCTTCTTTTGCTTGTGTGTTAAATGCTGTTAGGTTTCCTTTACTTTCTTTTTCTGTTATGGAAATTTCTTTACTGTTTTCTGATGTAATGTTTTCATTTTCTGCTTTGAAAGTTACTTTTGCATTTACTTTATATGTTAAATTAACTTCATTATTATCTTGAACAGAATACTTATATATTATTTCAAATCTATCTTTTTCATTTTTGTTTCCTTCTTTAGAAGAGTTTAAATAGGAAACACTTAATAAACCAGAATCTTTATTATAATTCTGAGTAATATTTGTATTTAATTCTTCTCCAGTAGTAGATTTTGTAGATGCTTGCACTACATTTGCAACTTCTGGATAACTTCCATTTATTTGAGGTAAGTTTACTCCAAGCTCAACTTTTTCGGTTGGTAGGTAATTATCTTCTTCTTGTTTTGGTTGTATTTCCAAACTACTATGAATTGCTATTCCTTTATTTGTTACTTCTTCTTTTTCTTTATGGAATGGAACATACTCTTCATTTTTTAGTTCTATTCCTATTTCTGGTGGAATATTATCTTCAGCTATTGCTTTACTTATTCCTATTCCACAAATAGAAACATTCCCATAGACCAGTGATATGGCCATAGTTGTTGCTACAGATTTTAAAATAAATTTCCTAAGATTCATTTGAAATTTCCTCCTTTAAAAGTATGGTGTAACCATATTTTTAATTATGCTAAATTTTTATTAGTGTATTTTATGTACACTATTATATTTATTATATAATATATTTTTTCAAAATGCTAATCCAATTTATTCCTGTAAACGCCAAAAAACAGACTTTTTTCTAAAAAAGGTCTGTTTTTCGTTTACGGATATACTATTTCGACATTTTGCTTTAAAATAATATTATTTTTTCTTTACATTTTTGTTACGAGATTTGTAATATTAGCATAATCTTCTAGGGACAACGCTTCTCCTCTTACCCTATCATTTAGGTTTAATTTTTTTAAAATCTTTATAATTTCTTCTTTGGAATTAAATATTCCACTTTTTTCTAATGCATTTACCAATGTTTTTCTTCGTTGCATAAATGCATATTTTATTATTTTAAATAAAAGTTCTTCGTTTTGTATCTGTACAGGTACTTGTTTTCTAATTGTTAGTTTGATTACTTCAGATTCTACAGAAGGCTCTGGTATAAAGGATTCTGGCATTACTTCTATAATATTAGCTGATGTTGCATAATAGTAAACAGAATAGGTAATTGCTCCAGAATTTTTGCCACCTGGTTTTTCTATTAGTCTATCTGCAACTTCTTTTTGCACCATTACTGTAATAGATTCAACCTCTAACTTTTCTTCTAATAATTTCATTATAATTGGTGTTGTTATATAATATGGCAAATTTGCAACAATTTTTACTGTTCCATTTTGAATTTTATTATTAGAAATTAATTCTTTTAGATTTACTTTTAAAACATCTTGGTTAATAAGTTCAAAATTTGTGTATAAAGCAAATCTATCTGATAATATTTCTATCATTCTTTTATCTAGTTCAATTGCAATTACTTTTCCTGCTTTTTCTAGAAGTTCTTTAGTTAATGTGCCCAAGCCAGGTCCAATTTCAATAATTAGGTCGTTTTTAGAAACTTCAGCTCCTTCTATCATTTTCTTAATTACTTCTTCATTAATTAAGAAATTTTGTCCTAAGCTTTTATTGGCTGAAATTCCATATTTTTTTAAAATAAACTTTGTTTCTTCTAATAAATTATTCATTCTTTATCCCTCATATTCATATTTGTAAATTGTAATTTGTCTTTTTCAAGTATAACATATTTTCATATTATTATCAAAATTATTGCATTTTCTATTATTTTAATATAAAATAATTGTATAAAAATTTTCCTTACGGGAGGTTTATTTGAACCTATGAAAAGTAGTTTGAAAAAAAACGCTAATAAAAAACATTCTACTCAAGTAAAAATAGATAAACCATTACCTATTACTAGATTGCGTATTATATTAATATGTTCATTTACAATTTTAGCTTTATTAATTATCAGATTATTCTGGATTCAATTTATAGATGGCTCTTGGCTAAAGGAAAAAGCCTATAGGCAACAAACAGCAAGCAAAATTATTAGCCCTGAAAGAGGTAATATACTAGATTTAAATGGTAAGACACTAGCACAAAGCGAAGAAGTAGATACAATTTCTATTAATCCTTCTCAAATTGTTCCTGATAGTAATAATCCCAATATTAAAGAAATTGTTGCAAAAGGTTTGTCTGATATATTTGAATTAGATTATGAAGAAACTCTAAAAAAAGTATGCAGTACATCTTCATTTGAAACAATTGCAAAAAAAGTAGAAAATGATAAAGTAAAAAAATTAGAAATATGGATGTCTGAAAATAAAATAAAAAAAGGCATTAATATTGATGCAGATAATAAAAGGTTTTATCCATACAATGAAATAGCATCACAGGTAATTGGTTTTTGTGGAACAGATAATCAAGGATTATCTGGAATAGAATTATCTTATGAGAATATTCTAACAGGTCGTTCTGGTAAAATAGTTACAACGATTGATTTAAACAATAGTGAAATTTCAGATAACTATTCTACTTATGTTGAAGTTGAAAATGGTAGTGATGTTTATTTAACACTAGATATTAATATTCAATCTGTTGTTGAGAAATATATAAAGAAATCCGTTGAAAATAAACAGTGTGCCTCTGCAAGTTCTATAATTATGGAACCATCTACAGGGAATATTTTAGCAATGGCTTCTTACCCAAATTATAATTTAAATACACCTTTTGAGCCTAATACAGAAGATGCTAAAAATAATTGGGAAACGTTAAGCACTAAAGAAAAGAGCGATTTTTTAAATAAAATGTGGAGAAATAAAAATGTGTCTGATCCTTATGAACCCGGCTCTACTTTTAAAACTCTTGTTTCTGCTATTGCTTTAGAGGAAAATATAACAGAAACAAATATTCCAAAAGATTTTTATTGTAAAGGTTATGAGGAAATTAATGGTACCAAGATAAGATGTTGGTCTTCTAGTTCTCACGGATATGAAACTTTAACACAGGCTTTGGCAAATTCTTGTAACCCTGCTTTTATGCAACTTGGAAAACGTATTGGTGTAGATACATACTATAAATATTTTGAAGCATTTGGATTAAAGAGTAAAACAGGCATTGATTTACCTGCTGAAGCAGTAGGTGAATGGTGGAATAAAGAAGATGTTTTGCCTGTAAACATAGCAACTATGTCATTTGGTCAGAGATTTACAATAACCCCATTGCAATTAATTACAGCTGTTTCTTCTCTAGCTAATGGTGGTGTTTTAGTAAAACCTCAAATTGTTAGCAAAATAGTAAATAAAGATTCTGGTGCTGTTACTAGTACACAAACAACGCCTGTTAGACAGGTTGTTTCAAAAGAAACAGCAGATAGCGTAATTGATATGATGGAGTATGTTGTAACAAATGGTACTGGTAAAAAGGGAAGAGTAAAAGGTTATACAATAGCTGGAAAAACAGGTACTTCTGAGGCTATTAAAGGATCTAAAAAAGGAAATACACTTTCATATATTGCTGTTGCACCTTCTGAAAATCCTAAATTAGTTGCTTTGGTTGTTTTATATGATACACCTACTACAGATTCTCACGGTAGTACAGTTGCTGGTCCAATTATCTCTAACATATTGTCTGAAGTTTTATCTTATTTAGGAGTTACATCTGATGATGCTAATATTAATTCAAATGATAATTCAATTACCGTACCAAATGTAGTAAATAAAACTATTACAGAGGCTGAAAAGATACTTAAAAATGCAGGATTAAATGTTATTATTCCATCTACTAGTGATAAAAATTCTACTCTTGTAACAACACAAGTTCCATCTGCTAGAACTATTTTATTAAAAGATTCTGTTGTTTTATTATATAGTGAAGAAAATAATACTAGAACTTCTGTTACTGTTCCTAACTTAACTAAAAAGACTTTAACTGAAGCTAAAGCAGAATTAAAGGAAAAGAATTTGAACATTTCATATACTGGAACAGGAGTTGTTGCAAGTCAAAGTATAAAGGAAGGCACTTCTGTTGAAGAAGGAACAATAATTAATGTAACACTTTCTTATTAGTGTTAATGAAGGGAGAAGAAATTAGATTTGCAGACAGTAATTTATAATACAAAGTGCGATACTCTTTTGATAAAAGATATTATACATAAATTAAAAAACGGTGCAGTTGGTATTTTCCCTACTGATACCGTATATGGTATTGGTTGTGATGCCTTAAATGAAAATGCAATACATAGCTTATATGACATCAAGCAAAGAAACCTAAGCAAACCAATTAATGTTTTGGTTTCTAATATGGAAATGGTTAAAAGATTTGTAACTAATATTAATTCAATAGAGGAAGCATTAATGAAGGAATTTTGGCCAGGTGCCCTCACAATTATTTTTAATAAGTCCTCCATTGTGCCAAATATATTAACATCAAATCTTGATACAATTGGAATTAGAATGCCAAATAATAACTTGTGTTTAGATATTATAGAACAATTTAATTCACCACTTGCAATGTCAAGTGCTAATATTTCTGATAATCCGCCAGCAACTATGGTAAATACAATTTTAAATGATTTTAATTCTAAAGTTGATTTTATAATTGACAATGGAGAAATAAAAAACGGCATTCCTTCTACAATTGTTAAAGTAGAAGATAATAAAATAAAAATATTGCGAGAAGGTTCTATTTCTATAGATTCTCTTCGTAAAATTGGAAAGGTAGAATAATATGTTTGAAAATATAATTGTAAAATATTTAATTACATTCTTTCTTGGAATGTGCCCAATTATTGAAATTAGAGGAGCAATCCCTGTAGGTGTTGGATTAGGATTAAGTTATTTTGAAGCCTTTGTTACTGGCTTTATTGCTAATATTATACCAATATATTTTATTGTAAAATATATTGGACCTATTTTCGATTTTTTTGGCAGATTTAAACCTTTTAAAATAATTATAGACTGGGCAAGTAATAAGGCAACAAAACATATAGAAGAAAGTGAGAGATTGCAAAACTTTACTGCATTAGGTTTATATTTGTTTGTTGCTATTCCTCTTCCTGGTACAGGTGCCTGGGTAGGGTCTTTAATAGCTAATTTCTTACACGTACCACTAAAAAAAGCTTGGTTACCTCTTGTTTTAGGAGTTTTAACTGCTGGATGCATTATTCTTATTGCAACTGGAAGTGTAGTAACAATTTTTGAACATATATAATAAAAATTTCCTATTAAATAAAAAAAATAACCGTTCAAACGGTTATTTTTTTATTTAATTAAACGTTATCTTTTATATAATCAACAACATCTCCAACTGTTACAACTTTTTCAGCATCACTATCTGGAATTTCTATATCAAATTCTTCTTCTAATGCCATAATTAATTCTACTATATCTAAAGAATCTGCTCCTAAATCATCTATAAAGGAAGCTTCGTTTGTTACAGCATTTTCAGCAACTCCTAATTGCTCTACTATAATTTCTTTTACTTTATCAAATACTTCTTCTGAACTCATTGGCTTTAAGTTCACCTCCTTAAAATTTCTTACTATATTGTTTCATATTTGTTATATTATAATGACCTATATTTGTCAAGCATAATTATAAAATTTTTATAATTTATTCTTCAATTTTAAATGTTTCTATATTTGAGAATTGTTCTATCATCATTTCTACTGCTTTATTTTTTGCAAATTCTTCAGCTTGCTTTATTGTATAATGAAATAACTTTTCATCACTACTTCCGTGTGCTTTAATTACTGGTTTTTTAACTCCTAAAAATAATGCCCCACCATATTCTTTGTAGTCTAATGTTTTAGAAAATCTTTTTATTCCAGGCATTGCTGGTATGGTTGCTATAGTAGACAAAAGAGATTTTTTTAAGCTTTCTGACAAAGTTCTTTTTACAAATTTTCCTAGCCCCTCTACTGTTTTTAGAAATACATTACCTGTAAATCCATCACATACTATTGCATCTATTTTACCTGAGAATGCATCTCTTCCTTCTACATTTCCAACGAAATTGATTCCTAATTTTTCTGATTCATTTGTTAAAATCTGATAGCTTTCTTTTATTAGCTCATTTCCCTTTGTAGGCTCTGTTCCTATGTTCAATAATCCTATTGCTGGTTTTTCTATATTATATGTATTTTTTAAATATATAGTAGCCATTTGTGCAAATTGTACTAGGTTAATAGGTTTACAATTTGTATTAGCACCTGCATCAATAAGCATTAGTCTTTTATGATAAGCAGGTAGCATTGGTGCCATTGCTGGTCTATCTATTCCTTTTATTCTACCTATTAATAAAGTTGCTCCTGTAAGTAGGGCTCCAGAATTTCCTGCTGAGATAAATACATCTCCTTTTCCTTCTTTTAATAGGTTAAAACCAACTACCATTGATGATTCTTTTTTGTGTTTTATTGCATCTGTTGGCTTATCTTCCATTGTAATAACATCTTCTGTATGATATATACTAAATTTTGGTGATATATCTTCCAATTTTTCTTTTCCAAAAAATTCTTTTACTTTGCTGTTTATGATTTCTTTATTTCCTATTAATACAATATTAGAATCTACTTCGTTTACCGCCTTTACTGCTCCTTTTATTACTGCGTCTGGTGCATTGTCTCCACCCATTGCATCTACTAAAATAATCATAATCTCCTCCGTTTTTTTGTTTTCATTAATATTGTTATTCGTAATGTTATTATTTTATTATTTATTCTGAAAAAAAGCAATACTTTTTGACCAATTCGTACTACTTGTTTTTTATTTAAAAGGTATTAAATGATTTTTTGGAATTTATAATTGATTTAAATTTTTATGAAATAAGTTGTTGTGGCAAATTTCTTGCCGAATGCCAAATTCTACGAATAAAAACTTCATTGAACTCAATTTTATACATTATTCTATACGATTTATAAATTAACTCTCGTTTATTGATTTCATTAAATTCTGGTATTTTTCTTCCCATATATGGTGAAACCTTCAAGTAATCTATTAATTTTAAAATTTCATTTATTGTTTTTATAGAATAATATATTGAATCTTGATTTATATAGCTATAAATTTGAAATAAATCACTGTTTGCTTCATTAAGCCAGTTTAGTTTTACCAAATATATGCTCCAAAACCTCTTCTGTAGTATAATGCACAGCTATTCCTAATGCTTCTTCTTTGTCTTGTTTTTCAAAGGTAGCTATAATAATATCTGATTCTGTGGAATTTGGATCATTCAATATTTCTTCTAATTCTTCTATTGTTTTTTGTCTGTAGCATTGTATTTTCTCTTCGTTTGTCATTAACATCATCTCCTTTTCTAACTTTAAAGGTTCTTGTTTTTTCATTTAATACCTTTGGGTAGCATTATATTTCTTTTTTGGTTATTTGTCAATATGTTTTGAAGCCTTTTTTACAAAAAAAAGAATTCCCAAAGGAATTCTTTTTTTGTATTTAATTAAATTACGCAATTATTTCTGAAACGATACCAGAACCTACTGTTCTACCACCTTCACGAATAGCGAATCTTAATCCTTTTTCAATAGCAATTGGTGTAATTAATTCGATTGTCATTGAAACGTTATCTCCTGGCATTACCATTTCTGTTCCAGCAGGTAATTCAATAACACCTGTAACGTCTGTTGTTCTGAAATAGAATTGTGGTCTATATCCATTGAAGAATGGTGTATGTCTTCCACCTTCTTCTTTAGTTAATACATAAACTTCTGCTTTGAATTTTGTATGTGGATGTATTGTTCCTGGTTTTGCTAAAACTTGACCTCTTTCGATGTCTTTTCTATCAACACCTCTTAATAATACACCAATGTTATCTCCAGCTTCTGCTTGATCTAACAATTTTCTGAACATTTCAACACCTGTTACTACAGTTTTTGAAGATTGTGGTTTTAATCCTACGATTTCAACTTCGTCTTGGATTTTTACTGTTCCTCTTTCTACTCTACCTGTTGCAACTGTTCCTCTACCAGTAATTGTGAATACGTCTTCAACTGGCATTAAGAATGGTTGGTCTGTTGGTCTATCTGGAGTTGGAATGTAGCTATCAACTGCATCCATTAATTCTTTCATACATGCATATTCTGGTGCATTTGGATCTGTTGATGTACTTTCTAGTACTTTTAATGAAGATCCTTTAATAACTGGAATTTCGTCTCCTGGGAAGTCATAGCTTGAAAGTAAGTCTCTAACTTCCATTTCAACTAATTCTAATAATTCTGGGTCGTCAACCATATCGCATTTATTTAAGTATACAACGATATATTTAACACCAACTTGTCTTGCAAGTA
>CANQDX010000002.1 GCA_947594065.1 uncultured Clostridia bacterium | reverse complement strand
TTTCTCCATATCCTAAAAATCCTAAAATTGCTAAATTTTTTAAAGAAATTGGTTTAGCTGATGAATTAGGATCTGGAGTAAGAAATATGGTAAAATATACAAAAATATATTCTGGTGGAGTGCCTGAATTTAAAGAAAACGAAATATTTACAACAATTATACCTTTAAATGCCCCTGTAAATGCCTCTGTAAATGCCCCTGTAAAAGCACTTGTAAAATTAAATAATACTCAAAAATTGATTATTAAATTAATGAGTGAAAATAATCAAATTACACAAATAGAATTATCAAAAGAATTAAAAGTAAACGAATCAACAATAAGAAGAAACATTAGTAAATTAAGAAATAAAGGGATGTTAAGAAGAATTGGGTCAGATAAAAACGGATATTGGGAAGTGTCTAGTGAAAAATAAAATAGAAGAATATAAAACTAAAAATAGCAATAAAAAGCGATTACAAAACACTTGCAATTTTAGAAAAATAGTATATAATATTTCACAAAGAGGAAAAGAGGAAAAAATGAAAGTAAAAATTATTTTAACTGCTATAATCGTACTACTTACTATTACAAATGTGTTCTTATTTAAAAATTATTATTATTCTAAATTTCAAAATAATATAAATGTTGTTCAAAAACAATAAAAATGCAAAAGTGCTTTAAAATTTTAAAGCACTTCATTTTTTTTCTTAGAAACCTACAATTTGCATAAAAAAGAAAATTTTCGGAGAAACTAAATAAAAAATTGTAGGAAGTGAAAAATTTGAAATTAAAGAGATTTTTAAATATAAAAGGGGCATTATTAGACCAAAAACAACTAGAAAATTATTTAGAAAAAATTGCATCTGAACATATATTAAAGGAAAAATCTGATAAAAACACATATCCTATTCCAAGACTAGATGATAATTTTAAAGAAATTACCAAAACGTATGATATGTTAAATTCTAACCTAAAATTAGGAATGAATATACATCCGGCAGGAGAATGGTTATTAGATAATTATTATGCTATTGAAGAAACTTACAAAACAATAAAAAAGGAATTAAGTTTGAAAAAATATATCAATTTTGTTGGTATATCAAATGGAGAATACAAAGGCTTTGCAAGAATTTATGTATTAGCATCTGAAATTGTTGCATATACAGATGGCAAAATTGACAATAAAAAATTAAAAGAATTGTTAAAAGCATATCAAAACAAGAAAACACTTGGAATGGAAGAAATTTGGAACATCAGTGTTTTTTTTAACATTGCTTTAATTGAACAAATAAGAAATGTTTGTGAAAAAATATACTTTGTGCAAATACAAAAGTATAAAGTTGAAAATATAATTGAAAGATTGGTAGAAAACAAGCAAGATCAAGATTTAGTATATAAAAGAAATGTTAACAATGTAAAACTTCCTTTTTCAAAGGAGCCATTTATAGAGTATTTGTCTTATCGTTTAAATCAATATGGAAAAAAGAGTCTACCATATATTAGAATTTTGGAAGAGCAGGTTGAAAAAACTGGAACAACAATATCTGAAATTATAAAAAAAGAGCATTTTGATATTGCTTTAAAAAAATTACTTATTGGTAACTGTATTGAAAGTATAAAAAATATTCAGAGAATAAATTTTACAGAAATATTTGAACAGATTAATGGAGTAGAAGAAATTCTAAAAAAAGACCCAGCAAATGTTTACAAAAATATGACCTATCAAACTAAAGAATATTATAGAAATATTATTAAAGAATTATCAATAAAAAGCAAAATATCTGAAATATATATAACGTCTAAAGCTCTTGAACTTGCTAGCATTAACAAAGATAGTAGCAATAAGAAAAAAAGTCATATTGGTTATTATTTAATAGATAAAGGTATAACAGATTTAAAAAAAGAATTGAATATTAGAGAAAATAAATTAGTGAATAATCCGAAGAAAAAGGCAAGATTGTATATAGCATCCATACTTATTTTAACATCACTTTTTTCTCTTTTGGTTAATTATTTATTTTGGGTTACAACTAAAAATATTTTTGCAACAATATTATTTTTAGTATTTTCATATATACCTATTAGTGAAATTGTTATTAAAGCTATGCAATATTTATTATCAAAAACAGTAAAGCCAAAAATGATTCCTAAAATAGATTTTTCAGATGGAATTACCAAAGATAACGCTACAATGGTGGTTATTCCTACTATTTTAAAAAGCAAAGAAAATGTAGCAGAGATTATGGAAAAACTAGAGGTATATTATTTAGCGAATAAATCTGAAAACCTTTATTTGTGTTTACTAGGAGATTGCAGTGCTTCATCTAAAGAGACAGAAGAATATGATGAAGAGATAATAGAAGAAGGAAAAAAACAAGTAGAAAAATTAAATAAAAAATATTCTACAACTATAGATATTTTTAATTTTATTTATAGAAAAAGGATTTGGAATCCAAAGGAAAATTCTTTTTTAGGCTGGGAAAGAAAAAGAGGAATTATAGCGGAATTTAATAGATTTTTACTTGGTAAAAATAATAATACATTTTTATACAATTCTTTTTTAGGCAAGGAAGTACCTAAAGTAAAATATATAATTACTTTAGATTCAGATACAAATTTGGTTTTAGAAAGTAGTAAAGAGCTAATAGGAGCAATGGCACATATATTAAATACACCTATAATAGATGAAAAAAAGAATGTAGTAGTTGATGGCTACGGAATTTTGCAACCTCGAATTGGAATTGATTTGGATTCTAGTAGAAAAACTTTATTTACTAAAATTTATGCTGGAATGGGCGGAATAGACGCTTATTCTAACGCAATTTCTGATATATATCAAGATAACTTTGGAGAAGGAATTTATACAGGAAAAGGAATTTATAATTTACAAGTTTTCAATAAGGTCTTAGAAAATGTAATACCAGAAAATACTGTTCTAAGCCACGATTTACTAGAAGGAATTTATGTAAGATGTGGATTAGTTACAGATGTAGTTTTATTAGACTCTTACCCAACGAAATTTAATAGTTATATTACAAGAAGTAGAAGATGGATAAGAGGAGATTGGCAAATTATTAGCTGGCTTAAAAATAAAATTGTAGATAAAAAAGGAAATAAAATAAAAAATCCAATAAATGAATTGGGAAAATTTAAAATTTTAGATAATTTAAGAAGAAGTCTATTAGAAATAACGCAAATTCTATCACTTGTTGTTTTATTATTTATAAATGAATCATCTATAATTGGGTTTTATCTATTAATATTTTTTAGTATTTTTATTGACCTGATAATTGATTTTTTAAATACTGTTATATTTAAAAAAGAGGGAGTAAAAAAACAAGCTTCATTTGAAAACAAGCTACCAGGCTTAAAATTAAGTCTTGTAAGAAACGCTATTAATTTTTCTTCTATTATTTACAAAGCAATTATTTCTTTAAAAGCCATTACAATTACACTATATAGGGTGTGCAAAACAAAGGAGCATTTGCTAGAATGGACGACTGCCGAAGATGCGGAGAAAAATTGTAAAGACGATATAGAATACTTTTTAAAAGAAATGTGGCTTAACGTTTTAGTAGGAGTTATTTTGTTAATTCTTACATTTTATAAATTTAGTATTAGTAAGCTTGTTATTTCAATTTTATGGATTGCAGCTCCTCTTGTATGTTGCAAAATAAGTAAAAAAGTTCAAGAAAAAAATTTATATGAACAGCTTAATAAAAAAGAAAAAGAGGAAATTTTAGAACTAGCAAATAATACTTGGAATTATTTTTCGGATTTTTTAACAGAGAAGAATAATTATTTACCACCAGATAACTATCAAGAATCGAGAAATCAAAAAACTGTAGATAGAACTTCTTCTACAAATATTGGGTTAGGCTTAATGAGCATTATTTCTGCTTTTGACCTAAAATTAATAGAATTAGATAAAGCACTTTATCTTATTCAAAAAATGATGGAAACAATATCTAAATTACCAAAGTGGAATGGGCATCTTTATAATTGGTATAATATAAAAACATTAACTCCATTAAAGCCAGAATATGTTTCTACTGTTGATAGTGGTAATTTTATAGGATATTTAATTACTTTAGAAATGTTTTTAATGGAAATACAAGATAAAGAGTTGGAAGAAAAGTATTTTATAAATTCTAATTTAGAGCTAATTCGTAGCATTATTGAAAACACAGATTTTAGTAAGTTGTATAACAATGATATTAGCTTGTTTTCTATTGGATTTAATACAGAAGAAAACAAATTAACAGATTCATATTACGATTTACTAGCATCAGAAGCAAGACAGGCAAGTTTGGTTGCAATTGCAAAAAGAGATGTTCCACCAAAGCATTGGAATAGATTGAGTAGAACTTTAACTTCGATTGATGGAAAAAAAGGATTGGTTTCTTGGTCTGGAACGGCTTTTGAATATTTAATGCCTAATATTAATATTAAAAAATATAAAGGCAGCTTGCTAGACGAATCTTGTAAATTTATGATAATGTCGCAAAAGAAGTATTGCGAAAAATTACAAATACCTTGGGGAATCTCAGAAGCGGCCTTTAATTTAAAAGACTTAAATGCTAATTATCAATATAAAGCATTTGGAATTCCTTGGCTAGGCTTAAAAAGAGGTTTAGCAGATGATATTGTTGTATCTGCCTATGGAAGTATATTGGCAATTACAGAAGATACAAAAGAAGTAATGAAAAACCTAAATATTTTGAAGAAATATCAAATGTATGGAAAATATGGACTTTATGAATCAGTAGATTTTACCCCAGAAAGATTAACTAAAGAGCAAAGGTATGAAGTGGTTAAAACATATATGGCTCACCATCAAGCTTTAATTCTATTATCTATTAATAATTTGGTAAATTCTTTTGTGTTGCAAAAAAGATTTCATAAAAATCCATCTATAAAATCTATTGATATTTTATTACAGGAAAAATTGCCAGAAGATGTTATTCTTACAAAAGAGAGAAAAGAAAAGGTAGAAAAAATAAGGTATAAGGGGTATGACACAAATTATACAAAAGAAATTTTACCAATTAATAATGTGCTACCTGAATCAAATATTATCTCTAATGAGAATTATTTAGTGTGTATGAATCAAGATGGAACAGGATTTAGCAAATACAAAAATATACTAATAAATCGATATAAAAATACCAACGACTATCAAGAAGGAATTTGTTTTTATTTCAAAAATATGCGTACAAAAGAACTATGGACAAGTTATTTTCATAGGGAAGAAGCAGATTACAAAATTACTTTTACATCAGATAAAGATGAAATAACAACAGACAATGGAAATATAAAAACCAAAATAAAAACAATCGTAAGTCCGAACGACAATGTAGAAATACGTAATATAACAATCAATAATTTAGGAAGCAAAGAAGAAATACTAGAGGTAAGTGGTGTTTTAGAGCCAGTTTTATCTTTTGCAAGTCAAGATTATGCCCACAAAGCGTTTAACAATCTATTTTTAAAATATGAAGAAATAGAAAATGGAATAGGCATTCAAAGAAACAAACAAAGAAATGAATCTAATTTATTTTTAGCTGTTGGATTTTTTTCAGATAAAGGAAATATAGAAAACTTAGAATTTGAAATAAACAAAGAAAAATTGTATGGAAGATTAAATGCAGGAATACCTAACAAAATAAAGAATTCCGAAAAGTTTAGCAATCAGATAGGTTTAGTTGTTGATCCAATTCTTGCATTCAGAAGAACCATCAAAATAGAAAAAGAAGAAAAAGTGGAAATAAACTTTATAATAAGTGTATCAGAAGATAAGGAATATGCTATTGAACAATTAAATAATTACAAAAGTTTTGAAAATGTAAAAAGAGCATTCGAAATATCTAAAACAAGAAATGAAGAAACGGCAAGGTATTTGCAAATAACGGGACAAGAAATGCTAACATATCAAAAAATAGCCACTTATTTGATTAATCTAAATCCTTTGAAAAAGTTATATTACAATTCAACTACGCATAAACAATGGTGCAATGAAGATTTGTGGAAATACGGTATATCTGGCGATTATCCTATTATTCTTGCAAAAATATCACAAGTAAACGATGCCTATGTAATAAGAGATTTATTAAAAGCATATCAGTTTTTCCAAAATAAAAATATAATTGTAGATTTTGTTATTTTAAATGAAGAAAAAAATATATATGAAAGATATGTGAAAGAAGCAGTAGAAAAAGAAATAGAAAATAAAAACTTAAGTTATTTAAGAAATAATAAAATATTTATATTAAATGCAGATGAAATTGAATGCAAAGAATTATTAGAGCTGAAAGCAAATTTAATAATAGATGCAAAAATGGGAAATTTAAAAACTATTTTATTAGAACAAGAAGAAGAATATCTGCAAAAATTCCCAAAAGAAAGAAATTCAAAACAGTTTAAAGAAGAAATAAACTTTGAAAAATATACTATTCAAGATATGGATTTATGCTATACAAACGAATATGGTGGATTTAGCAAAGATGGAAGAGAATATGTAATATGCGTCAACTCAGATGTTCCGTCAGTATGGTGTAATGTATTAGCAAACGAAAAATTTGGAACCATTGTTACTCAGAATCTAGGAGGTTATTCGTGGTATAAAAATAGTAGGCTAAATAGAATATCTAAGTGGTCAAATGATACTGTAATGGATACACCTTCAGAGCATATATATATTCAAGATGAAACAGAAAATAAGTTCTGGAAATTAGGAAATGGAAATTTAGTTGTAACTTATGGATTTGGTTATGCAAAATATGAACAAAACAAATTAGACCTTAAGCAAAAGCTAAAAGTTTATGTAAGTATGCAAGAAAATGTAAAAATAAATTTATTAAAGCTAAAAAATAATACTAACCATAGTAAAAAAATAAATATAATTTATCAGGTAGATACAGTATTAGAAGAAGATGAAATAAAATCAAATGGATTTATAGATTTAATATATAACAGTGAAAATGATTTTATTTATTCACAAAATTTATATACTTCTGGAATAAATACTATAAGTTATATATATAGCAGTGAGCCAATAAATAGTTACACAGGAAATAAAGAAAGTATTCATTTAAATAGCAATTTAAGGTTAAATAAAGAAAATTCATTAGGTAACATACCTTGTATGGCAATAGAAATTTGTGTTGAACTAAAAGCGTTTGAAGAAAAGGAAATTTCCTTTGTACTAGGTGGCGCAGACAATGTTCAAGACATAAGTCTAGAGTATAAAAAAATAGAAAAATGCAAAGAAGAATATCAAAACACAAAAAATTATTGGACAAATCTTTTGGAAAAAGTAAGAGTAAAAACTCCAGTAGAATCACTAAATATTATTTTAAATGGCTGGTCCATATATCAAACTATTTCAGCAAGGCTTTATGCTAAAAGTGGATTCCACCAATCAGGTGGTGCATTTGGATTTAGAGATCAGTTGCAAGATACTATTGGTGCAAAATTTTTAAACACAGAAATTGTAAAAAATCAAATTTTAAAACACGCAACTCACCAATTTGAGCAAGGAGACGTAGAACATTGGTGGCACGAAGAAACGCAAAGAGGAATTCGTACAAAATTTTCAGATGACAGATTATGGCTTTTATACGTTGTTTTACAGTATATAGAATATACAGGAGACGATGATATTTTAAATGTTGAAATACCTTATATTCAAGGAAAAGAATTAGAAAATTTAGAAGATGAAAGTTATGATCTTCACCCATTATCTGAAAAAAAAGAAACTTTATATAACCACTGTTTAAGAGCAATAGATATTAGCCTAAAATTTGGAGAGCATAATTTACCTCTAATTGGTTCTGGAGATTGGAATGATGGATTTAGCACTGTTGGAAATAAGGGAAAAGGAGAAAGTATTTGGCTAGGATTCTTCTTATATACCATTTTAGAAGGTTTTATTCCAATTATACAGCAAAAACAAGGCGATGTTAGCTATTACCAAGAAAAACTTGAAATGCTAAAAAAAGCTTTAAATAAAAACGGATGGGATGGAAGATGGTATAGAAGAGCTTATGCAGATGATGGACAAATATTGGGCAGTATAGAAAATGAGGAATGTAGAATAGATAGCATTGCTCAAAGCTGGTCAGTTATTTCAAATGCTGGAGACAATGACAAAAAATATATTGCGATGGAAAGCTTAGAAAAAAATCTAATTAATCAAGAAGAAGGAATCATTAAATTGTTAGATCCACCATTTGAAAAGGGAAAAATAGAACCAGGCTATATTAAAGCATATCTACCAGGAGTAAGAGAAAACGGCGGACAATACACGCACGCAGCAATATGGGTATCAATTGCGTTTGCAAAATTAAAGCTAGCTGACAAAGCTTGCAAATATCTAAATATGATTAATCCAATAGAACATTCTAATACAAAAGAAAAAGCAGAAAAATACAAACTAGAACCTTATGTTATACCTGCAGATATTTATGGAAGCCAGAATCTTCTACGGAAGAGGTGGATGGAGCTGGTACACTGGTTCTGCAAGCTGGTACTATGTGGCAGGAATAGAATATATATTAGGATTAAAAATAAAAGGAGGAATTTTAACTTTAAATCCGTGCATTCCACCAGAATGGGAAAATTATTTTATACAATATAAATTTGGAAATAGTATTTATAATATAAAAATAAAAAATATAGAAAAAACAAATTGCATACAAAAAATGCTTCTAAATAATGAAGAAATACCAGAAAATCAAATAAAATTACAGGACAACAATAGAATAAATGATATAGAAATTATATTGTAGATTGCAACTATATTATTTTTATGTAACAAATATTACAATTTTTTTACAAAAAAACTTGTGTAATCTTTACCAATATGATATATTTTAGTATATATTAATCGTGGAGGTTTTCCTATGAGTGAAAATGAAGTAAATCAAGATAAGAAAACAATACTAATTGTGGATGACGAAAAACCAATTGTAGACATATTAGTATATAATCTACAAAAGGAAGGGTACAACACAATAGAAGCAAATGATGGAATAACAGCTGTTGATATGGCACTTAGCCAAAAGCCAGATTTAATATTATTAGATATTATGCTACCTAAAATGGATGGTTTAACAGTATGTAAAAAAATAAGAACAAACCTAAATGTTCCAATATTAATGCTAACTGCAAGAGATGAAGAAATAGATAAAATTGTTGGACTAGAGTTAGGTGCAGACGATTATGTAACAAAACCATTTAGTGTAAGAGAACTAATGGCAAGAATTAAAGCAAACTTAAGAAAATTTGAGGCTACAACTACAGACAATAATACAACATCAGGAAAAGAAACTAAAAAAGTTAAAATAGGTGACTTAACTATAGATTATGATAAATTTGAGGTAAGAGTAAAAGACGAAGTTATAGACCTTACTTTAAGAGAATTTGAGGTACTAAAATATTTAGCAAATCAACCGGGACAAGTTGTAACAAGAGAGGTTCTACTAGAAAAAGTATGGGGATATGAATATTATGGCGATATAAGAACCGTAGATGTTACTGTAAGAAGAATTCGTGAAAAGATAGAAAAAGATACAGCAGCTCCTAAAATATTAATAACAAAAAGAGGAGTAGGTTACTATATAGCAAGTAAATAAAAAAAAGAAATAAGGCAGGCATTGTATGCCTGCCTTGTAACTCATTTCTGGGAAAGTTTGAAAAATAATTTAATTTTTTAAAACCAGATTTGTGCATTAGGAAGGAATTTGATAAATTATGTTAAAACAAACACACATAAAAACAATAACCATTTTATTTATAATAGGAATCATTTTAATAACAGGACTAGGAATAATAAATATTATCAACTTAAATGACATAAAGTCACAGTTGATAGAAACAAATATGGAAATAGAAATAGAACAAAGAATTAATAATTTATTAAGGCTTACTATATTAATCGATGTTATTTATTCTTTTATTTGCATTATAATGGCAATTATCTTTTCTTGGCTTTTAAATAAACCAATTGTTAAACTAATATCAGACGCAGAAAAAATGGTATCTAGTGAGAATAAATTAGAAAAACAAAAAATGAATAGAGATACAGATGACGTAGTAAATGCCTTCAATATGGTAACAGATGAGCTAAAAGAGAACTTAAATGAAATGACAAGACAAAAAAAGCAAATAGAAACAATGATTCTTCATATGACAGATGGTATTATTGCATTTAATATGCAAGGAGAAGTTATATTAGTTAATCAAGCGGCAACCAGACTTCTAAGATTGCTACCACAAGATAAAGATTTTAATACTATTTTTAATAAAAAAATACATCTTGATATTAATATGGAAAAAATAATATACTTAGAAAATTGGACATCATCAGAACAAAAAATAACAATAGGAGACAAATACCTTAATATGTTTTTTGCTCAGTTTAAAGACGAAAATGAAAGACCAGCTGGTATAATGGTTCTAATACAAGACATAACAGAGCACGTTAAATTGGACAATATGAGAAAAGAATTTGTAGCCGATGTATCACACGAATTAAAAACTCCAATTACTTCTATAATGGGATATGCAGATACTCTTTTAGAAGGAGAATACGATAAAGAAACACAAGTACGTTTTTTAAATGTAATTGCTGAAGAAGCTAGAAGAATGGCAAAATTGGTAACCGATTTGCTAACATTATCTAGATTCGATAACAATCAAGTTTTACAAGAAAAAGTGAAATTTGATTTAGGGGAACTAGTAAAACAATGTCAAGAAAAAGTTCAGATAGAAATAGACAAAAAGAAACATAAGGTAGAATGTTTTGTAACAGCTGATGTTCCTAATGTTTATGCAGATAGAGAAGGAATTGAAAGAGTTATTCTAAACATATTAACAAATAGCATTAAATATACGCCAGATGGTGGAAATATAAAAATATATGTAGGTTTTGTATATAATGATGCTTATATTAAAGTAATAGATAACGGACTAGGAATTCCAGAAGAAGATTTAAGCAGAATTTTTGAAAGGTTTTATAGAGTAGATAAAGCTAGAACAAGACAAATGGGAGGAACAGGACTAGGACTATCTATTGCAAAAGAAATACTAGATAAAAATAACGGAACAATAGATATAAAAAGCCAAAAAGGTAAGGGAACAGAAGTTGTTATTAGAATTCCAACAAAATAATTTATAAATCTTTACAATAAAAAAACGCTATGCTATAATAAATTTGAAAAAATGGAGGAAAAAATGAACCAAATATTATTTGTACAAGATAAATCAAATAATCGCCCAATTGATACAAAAAAAATTGTATTATTTTTTGCTATCTCAATTATACTATTTGGAATCATTTTTCTAGGAGAAGGCGCATATGCAATTTATCAAAATAAAATGAACGAAAAAGTTTCTCATAATTCTCCAGGAAATAGTAATCTTTATGAATCACAAGAAAACAAACCATCTATAACATTAGAACAAACCGAAGATAATAAGATAGTAATAAAAATTGAAAGCCCAATTGCTATTTCTCATATCGTATACAATTGGAATAGTGAAGCATCTACTACAATTGAAGAATCAGGAAAAACAACTATTGAAGAAACAGTAAATATTCCAATAGGAGAAAACAGCTTTAATCTTTCTGTAATAGATGTAAATGGAGTGGAAACAAGAGAAATAAAAACCTTTGTATTAGAAGCATCTAAACCTATTATAGAATTATCTGTTATAGGTGATAATATAAAAATAACGGTAACTTCAGAAGCAGACTTATCTTATGTAACATATAAATGGAATGCAGATGAAGAAAAACGCGAAAATATGAATACCTATGAAAATAAAACAAAATTTGAAAAAACGTTAGAAATTCCTAAAGGACAAAATACTTTAAAAATAACTGCAGAGGATGTAACAGGAAATCAATCAGAAAAATCACAAGAAATAAAAGGAGTAACAAGGGCAAAAACATCTACTATAGCACGTTATGGCTATATTGAATTCACAGTAGAAGCCGACGAAAATATTCAATCAGTAGAATATACAATAAATGGTGAAAGCTATATAATGACTACAAATACATTCGGACAAACAAAAGTAGTACATTACAAAGTAAAATTAATACCAGGTATGAATTATTTAAAAATTGTAAGCACAACACAAAGTGGAGCGGTAGATACAACTGTATGGAAATATGATTATAAACAATAGTAAAAATACAAAAGATAGAAGGTGAAAAAATGTATCAAGAAATAGCTGTTATAGACGATAAAGAAGAGATGATTAACCAATTAAAAAACATCTTCCAATTAGAGAAAGATTATATTTTTAGAAATATTCCTTCAAATAATTTAGAGGAAACTTTAAAAGATATTCCAGACTTAATAATAATAAATGAAGATGGAATTAATATGGATATTCTTGATTTATGTGATTATATTCGAAACTATAGTGAAAACCGCATTTCGCCAATTATGGTAATAAGTTCTAATATAGATAGAAATCATAGAATAGATATTTTCAAAAAAAATGTAGAATATTTTATAAAAGCACCAATCGACGATGAATATATATATTATACAATTAGGAATATGATAAGACTTATGTCATCAAATAGAAAAGTAAGCCCACTTACAGGACTTCCTGGAAATTTACAAATTCAAGTAGAACTTACAAAAAAACTATTGAAAAAAGAAAAGTTTGCTATTTTATACTTTGATTTAGATAATTTTAAAGAATATAACGACACCTATGGATTCTTAAAAGGGGATGAAGTAATAAAATTTACTGCAAAGGTAATTTCAAAAGTAATGCACGAATATAAACTAGAAGACTCTTTCATTGGACATATTGGTGGAGATGATTTTGTTGGAATTATTTCAGATGTAAATTATGATAAACTCTGCCAAGACATCATAACATTATTTGATCACAACATTAAAGATTATTTTAATGAAGAAGACATAGAAAGAGGCTACCTAGAGGTTGCAAACAGAAAAGGCATTATTGAACAAGTTCCACTCACAGCTATTTCAATAGGAGTAGTGAGAGTGTCTCCAGGTGAATATAAAAATCCTCTAGAAATTGGGGAAATAGGAGCTCAAGTAAAGCACCTTGCAAAAACGCAAACAGGAAGTGCCTATGTAATTAATAGAAGAAAGAATTAACTAAAAACATCTCACATATAATAAATAGTGAGGTGTTTTTTTGTGTTTATTATTCATAAAAAAAGAATTTGTATGATATTGGTTGCTATTATTTTATCAGTTACTAGCTATTATGCATCAGAGAAAAATAAAATAAAAACAATGGAAACAGTTAGTTTGCCAGTTAGTGGAAAAACTATTATATTAGATGCAGGCCACGGATACCCAGATGAGGGGGCTGAAAGCTCAAATGGAATAACAGAGCAAAAAATAAATTTAGTAATTACTAAAAAAGTGCAAAGCTTGCTAGAACAAAGCGGATGTAATGTAATTCTAACAAGGTCAGATGAAAATGGAATTTACGATGCAGAAGCTACAACTCTAAGACAGAAAAAAGTATCAGATATAAAAAATAGAGTAAAGATAGGAAACCAATCTAGCGCAGATGCTTTCGTATCAATTCATTTAAACAAAATACCACAGTCTCAATATTATGGTTGGCAAGCCTTTTTTAAACCAAACAATGATAAAAGTGAAGCATTAGCAAAAAGTTTACAAGAAGAATTAAATGCTAGTATGCAAAGAGAAAATAAGAGAGAGGCCTTAAAAATTACTGGAAAATATATAATAGAGCACGTAGAAATACCAATATCAATTATAGAATGTGGATTTTTATCTAATCCAGAAGAAGAAAAACTATTACAACAAGATGAATATCAAAATAGATTGGCTTGGGGAATTTATAATGGAATTATGGATTACTTCTATGAATAATTTTATCTATATTTTCTTACCAATTTATATTGAAAATTACGACAAAATATAGTAAAATAATATACATAATTTGTATTATTTTATAGAAAATGAAATATAAATTAAACTATGTATCACAAAAAGCAAAAAACTTTTTAAATTCTGTGTAAAAAAACGACAAACAATGCAAGCAGAAGAAGCTATAATTATCAAATGAATTTAAAAAGTGATGAGGTGGTAAGGAATGTTTCAAAATATTATGCGAGATACTACAGAAGAGGAAATAAAGGAAAGTGATAATAGGAGTATAAAAAATAGAATAAAGGCAATGGTAAGTAAACAAAGCCTTTTGTTATATATTATTTCATTTATGTTATCTTTCGTAGATGGCATAGGTTTAAACTATTCAATTTTTGCACTAGCAATTGTTGCAGCAGCAATTAGTAATGAAATTCCAGTTGGTATTTTATTCATACTAACATTAGTAGGAACATTAATAAAATTTGGAACTGCAGGATTGCTTTCTTATTTATTTACAAGTGCAATCTTAATTGTATTTATTCTAATTTTTAAGCCAAGAAAACTTTTATTAGAATACGAAAATGAAAAAATAAAATTAGGAAGATATGTTTTTTTTGCTACATTTATTGGACAAGCAATAAATCTATTATTTAAGTCATTCTTAGTTTATGATTTATTAGTAGCAATTACATCAGCTATGACAGCCTATATTTTTTATAAAATCTTCAGTAAATGCTTAATAGTTATTAATGAAATAACAAATAAAAAAGTATTCTCTATAGAGGAAGTAATAGGAGCAACATTGCTTATTTCAATTGCATCTACTTGCTTAGGAGATAGTAAAATACTAGGTTTGCAATTAAGTAATATTATAAGTATTTTATTAATTTTAATATTAGGTTGGAAAAATGGAATTTTAGTAGGAACAACATCAGGAGTAACAGTTGGAGTTGTACTAGGAATTATTACAAATTCTAATCCAATTCTAATAGCTGTTTATGCACTTTCAGGAATGTTAGCAGGAATTCTTAGCAAGTTCGGAAAATTAGGTGTTATTATAGGATTTATTGCAGGTAATCTATTATTAACCTATGTATATAATGGAGAGCTAATAGAGCTAATTTGTTTTAAAGAAATACTAGTTGCGTCTTTAGCATTAATTTTAGTACCTAATAAAATAGAAATACATATATCAGATCTTTTCGGAAGAAATGAACTATTGCCAGATGGTCCATTATATAGGCTTCAAGCTAGCAAAGAAGCGGCTAATAAATTAAATAATGTATCAGATGTAATTAAGGAAATGTCTAATACATATAAAGAAGTAGCCTATGTAACAAATGTTGAAGAGGAAACGCTTCAAAATAACAAAGAGTTATTTATAGAAGAATTACAAGAAAATGTAAGACAAATTCCAGAAAATATGTTGTATGAAGAATTATTAGATGAAGATGAAATAATATTAGATGATATTTTTGAACATCTAATAGACAAAGAAAAAATAAATAGAGAAGAATTATTAGAAATTTTTAAAAATCATAATAGTTATATTGTTGGATTCGACAATTATGAAACAACGTTAAAAATAGAAAAAGATATTGCTCAAATAATTAGCATTATAAATAATGCATATAAAACAAGCAAATTGAATTTTGTAGTAACAGCTAAAATGAACGAGAATAATAAAAATATGTCTATTCAATTAGATGGAGTATCAAAGGCAATTCACAATATCGCAACTAGCATAGAGCAAGACGAACAAGACGAATTTGAATCAGAAAAAAAGGAAATTCTTTTTAAATGTAAACAAAGACAAATCGATATTCTAGATTTAAACATAAAAAAAGAAAAGACCGGAAGATATATTATTAAAGTTTTTGTTAATACCTGTGATGAAAATAAAGTAATAGATTGTCCAATCAAGAAAATAGAAGAAATTTTATCTGAAACTCTACATAATAATATTGGGATGAAAAAAGAGCGTTGCGGTATAAGCCAAAAACAAAAAATATGTTATCAAACTTATTTATCAAAAGATTTATACCAAATGCAAATTGGTATTGCAAAAGCAAATAAAGAAGGAGAAAACGTTTCTGGAGATAGTAATTTAAAAATTGCTTTAGAAGATGGCAAATATTTATTAGCAATAAGTGATGGAATGGGTTCAGGGCCAGAAGCTAGAAAATCTAGCCAAATTGCAATTAAAATGTTAGGAAGATTGTTATCAAATGGGTTTGACAAGGAAACATCCATAGAGTTAATCAATAACACAATTTCCGCTAATATAAAGGAAGAAACTTATGCAACACTTGATATTATGGTGTTAGATTTATATTCTGGCAATATAGAATACATTAAAAATGGTGCGTGTCCAACATTTATAAAAAACAATAAAAATGTAGATATAATAAAAAATATAACATTACCAGCAGGTATATTAAATAGTATCGATTTAGTGGTTTATGATAGAGATGTAGAAGATAACGATATAATTGTAATGTGCAGTGATGGTATTTTAGAATCTAATGGTGAGTACAAAAATAAAGAAATTTGGATAAAAAATCTGTTAGAACAAATAGAAACAGAAAATCCACAAAAAATAGCAGATATTTTATTAAAAGAATCTATCGATAACAACTATGGAAAAGCAAAAGATGATATGACCGTTATAGTTGTTAAAACTGTAAAGAAAAAATAAATATTATTAAAAGAGAATACTTTATATTTAGTATTCTCTTTTTGGATTTGTGCGTTATAGCAAATCAGTTTAATATAATTTAATTACAGAATGAATAACACTATCATCTTCATTTTTAATAGTAATAATATGCTGATTATTTTCAAAAGAATAATAGCAACGAATTTTATCTGGATATTTTATTTCTTTTTTATATACAACTTCTAAATTGTTAAATTCATTCTGAGCGTAAATTTTTTCGTCTAATGTTTCTAAAGCAAAGTCAATGTAATAAGAATTATTAACGTGACCATTTGTATCAATGTCTCTTCTTTGAATTGTATATTCAAAATTTAATTTTGCATTTTCTGGAGCAGCAATTTTTTCTTCAAATGGATCTTCAAATACATTTTTATCCACATTTCCACCATAAGCATCAATAATAGATGGTGCAACTTTTATAATCTTTTTTGTATCTACATTTATTGCAATCCACTTAGAAGATGCAATTGCAATAAGATTATTGTTACCATCATAAACTTCAAAATCTCTATAACAATAAAATTTTTCCAAACTTCTTGGCCAAGTTTTTATGTGTAATTCCTCATTAACAGCAGGATGAGAAAACATTTTTACTTTCCAATTTAATAAAAGCCAAGAAAAATGAGTATTAGGAATATCATTTAACCCATAACCTGCCATATCGGAATGGCAGCCAGCTGCTTCTTGTAAGATTGCAACCAAAGATTTCAAGGAAAGTTTATTGTTTTTTCCAATATCAAAATATTTTACAACATAATCATAATTAAAAATACTCATAATAAAAGCTCCATTACTCAATTTATTATAGCATTATATAACATTTTTAGAAATTTTTCAACTAATAAGAAATTTAACAATACTTCAATAAACTAGATAATTTTCAATAATAATTAGTTAACCATATCGACATTTTATGAAAAGTGTGATATAGTATAAACAGAAAAATATCAAATAGGAGGTTCCTATGAGTAGAGGAAAAAGATATGATAATGAACCAAAATTAAATATAAAAAAAGTAATAGCAGTAATTGTTGCAATAGCTGTAATTGTAATGTTTGTAATAGCAATCAGAAGCTTAATAAAATCTGATTCTTCATCTAGTAGATTAATCAGCACAACATATTTCTTAATCAATAAAAATAACAAATGGGGAGTAATCGACAACAACTCTAAAATAATTATAGAACCAACTTATGAAGAAGCAATTATTATTCCTAATAATAAAAAAGACATTTTTATATGTAATTACGATGTGAACTATGAAAATAATACCTATCAAGTGAAGGTATTAAACGCTAAGGGAAAAGAAATTTTTCAAGAATATGATACAGTAAATGCCCTAGAAAATTATGATGAAAATAAAAACTTATGGTATGAAGATAACGTATTATTAGTACAAAAAGACGGAAAATATGGACTAATAAATTATAATGGAGATGTAATATTAGATATAAACTATGAGGAAATAACAACTCTAAAAGGAATAAAAAATAGCCTAGTAACACTTCAAAAAGGAGCTTATGGACTTGTAAATAATCAAGGAAAAGTTATTATAGAGAATCAGTATGAAGAAATAAAATCTTTAGGTGAAGATGTAAAAAATTATATTATAAAAAAAGATGACAAATATGGCGTAAACGATATTTTAGAATGTAAATATGAAGAAATAGAACCATTAAATAATAAAGAGTATTTTTTAGTAAAGGAAAGTAAAGAAAATAAGGTAATAAACAAAGACGGCGAGAAGGTTTTCAGCGAAAAATTTGATAGTATTGAATCAATTGAAAACAATATCATTATTTACACATATAAGAAAAAATATTATGCATATAACATTAAAGATAAGAAAAAATTAGAAAGTTCTTATGATGAACTAAGCTACACTAATAATGATTTATTTATTGCTAAATCAGGAAATAATTATGGAATAATCGATATTGAAAATACAACAAAAGTAGATTCAAAATATTCAAAAATTAATTATTATAAAGATGCTGGGTTATATGAACTAGAAGAAAAAGATTCAGATAGTAATAAAATATTAAATAATCAATTAGAAGAAATAGCACAAGGAATGGTAAACGAAGTAAATGCTGAAAAATCTTATATAAAAGTTTGGACTGAAAATGGTTATGAATACTACAATTTGAATGGAGAGAAAAAAGAATCTAAAGATGTGTTGTTACAAAATAATTTATTTTTAATAAAACAAAATGGAAAATATGGTTATGCAAATAAAAATGGAGAAATAGTTGTAGACTGTATTTATGATGATGCAACCGAACAAAACGAGTTTGGCTATTCTGCAATAAAAAAGGACGGATTGTGGGGCTCAATTGATAAAAACGGAAATATCATTTGTGAAACAAAATATAATCTAGAAAATAATTTATTAGTAGATTTTATTGGTGAATATCACTTAGGGGCAGACATAAATTTAATGTATTATACTGATAAAATATAAGTAAAACGAGAAAGAGAAAAAAATGGAACTAAAGACGAATTATCAATATACTTATTTTATTTATCCATATGCAATTAAAGAAGAAAATTATTCACAATATATTGCTGGATTAATTAAAAATAAAAAATACAAAATAAAATTTTTTGATAGTTTTAAAGATATTGAATTATATAAATATTTTGTGCCAAATGTAAAAGAAATGATGTTCCAAGATTTTTCCTTTAACAGCGAAAAAATAAGTCAATTTAAAAAATTAAGTAAAGGATATCAACAAAAAATTTTACAAGAACAAAACTGCTTAATGTTTGAAGTAATTTTAGATAATCAAATACAGGGAAAAATTGTACAAGAAGATGATGGAATATTTTTTACTATATCTAAGATAGAATTAATATGCTTTAAAACAGGAATATGTTTTTTATTGTTGAAAACACATTTAGATGAAACAGAAAAATTTTCAGATATTTTAAATTTCAATTATAAATTTCAAAATATTAATTTTGAAAATAAAAATATAAAAAAGATAGACCATATAAAAATACAAACAAATAAATTTAACAGTATGAATGAAATATCAGAAATGATAGAAGAAATAACAGGAAGCAAAATAGAAAGTAGAAAATTGAATATAGATGAAAATTTATTTTTAATTTATACTTACGCGTGCCTAGATTCAACCTATTGGAGCAACGAAAATGATTTCGAAAATATAGAAAATGAATTTATAAAACTTGCAGAGGGAAAGTCAAGTAATACAAGTGTTAACGTAGATTACGACAAATTATCAACTATGGCAAATTCAAGTTTTATGAAGTTAAGAATGAATTATAAATGTGTTGCCCTAATTTGTTCATCAGCAGATTCAAAAAATTATACATCACTTGCACAAACTTATGAAAATGAGTATTTATATACTTATATAATCGCATTACATCAAAAATATTATTTAAAAAGATTAAGCAATAAATATAAAAATAAGCCTAAGAAGGCAAATAAAGATTTAATAGAATTTACAAACGCAATTTGGATTAGTGAAATAACAGCAAATTCATTTGGGCAAAAATTTTATAAAAGATGTAAAGAGAAATTAAATTTAGAAGACTTATATTATGAAGTAAAAAATAAATATGATATATTTTATAAAAAATTAAATATCGAAAAAAATAGAAAAGCAAATTACATAATATTAATATTGTTAACTTGTTCTCTTGTAATTGGAATAGCAAATTACTTTACTTGGCTTTTTTATTTAAGATAATTAAAAACAATCTTATTTTATAAAGGTGAAAAATGAAAATATTAACTGGAATAGATATTATAGAAATTAATAGAATAAAGGAAAGCATAGAAAATATAGGTGAAGATTTTAAAAATAAAATTTTTACAGAAAAAGAAATAGCTTACTGTGAAAGCAAGAAAAATGCAAAATACCAACATTATGCTGGAAGATTTGCATCTAAAGAAGCAATTTTTAAAGCAGTTTCATCTTTATTAGAAAATAAATTTGATATAGGTTGGAAAGATGCTGAAATTCTAAACGATGAAAACGGAAAACCACAAATAACATTTAAAAACGAAAAAATAAATAGTCAAATTAATAGTATAGATATTAGTATTTCACATTGCAGAGATTACGCTATTGCAAATGTAGTTATTCTTACAAAATAAACATTTATGGAAGGGAGTTCGTATAATTATTTAAATTATGCGAGAAAACAAAATGAATTTATTTGATACTCATTCACATTATAATGATGAAAAATTTGATTTAGATAGAGAAGAAATGATTAGAGAAACACTAAGAAGCGGTGTTTCTAATTTTATTGTGGCAGGATATAATGTAGAAAGCTCTAAAAAGGCAGTAGAAATAGCTCAAAACTATAATGAATTATATGCAACTGTTGGAATTTCTCCTAACGATTTAGATAATATAAAAAGTCAAGAAGAAATAAAAGAAAATGTTGAAAAAATAGCCCAGATTCCTAGCAAAAAAATAGTAGCCATTGGAGAAATCGGTCTAGATTATTATTGGAATAAAGAAAACAAAGAAATTCAAAAAGAAATGTTTGCAAAACAAATAGAACTTGCAAATAAGTTAAAGTTGCCTATTGTAATTCATACAAGAGAAGCTGTTTTAGATACATTAGAAATGTTAAAAACACACAATGTAGAAAGAAAAGGAATTTTTCATTGTTGTCCATTAAATAGAGAGTTAGTTAAAGAAGGGTTAAAACTAGGTTTTTATATTTCGTTATCTGGAGTAATTACATTCAAAAATGCAAAAAATGCTGAAGAAATTATTCAAATGATACCAGAAGATAGACTTTTAATAGAAACAGATAGTCCATATTTAGCACCAGAGCCAGTAAGAGGAACACGTAACAATTCTATAAATGTTAAGTATGTAGCTGAAAAAATTGCAAAAGTAAAAAACAAAACAATTGAAGAAATAGCAAAAATAACAAATGAAAACGCAAAGAAAATTTTTAATATATAAAAAAAATCAGATTCTTATTAGAATCTGATTTTTCCTTATTTTAAATTTCTTAATGCTGCAATTCTATCTTCTGTTGCAGGATGAGTTGAAAATAAATTTGTTTTTTTATTTCTAAACGGATTAGAAATATACATATGTGCAGTAGAATTGCTTGCTGTTTTTAATTCATTTGGATCGCTTGAAATTTTTATTAATGCTGAAATAAGTCCATCTGGATTTCTTGTAAACTGTACTGCCGTAGCATCTGCTAAATATTCTCTTCTTCTAGAAACTGCAAGTTGTAATAGTTTAGCAAATATAGGTGAAATAATTAAAAAAACTAATCCAATAAGCATTAAAATTGCATTTCCTTTATTATCACTATCTCTATCATTATTTCTATAAATAAAAGTTCTTGTGAACATATCTGAAAGCATTAAAATTGTTCCGACCATAACAGTAACAATTGCAGAAAGTCTAATATCATAATTTGCTATATGACTAAGCTCGTGTGCAAGTACACCTTCTAATTCATAATAATCTAACTTATCTAAAAGTGCAGAAGTAACACATATTACTGAATGTTCAGGATCTCTTCCAGTTGCAAATGCATTTGGCTGCTCATCTTCTACAACATATAACCTTGGCCTATAAGATAATCCAGAGCTAACCATTAAAGCATCTAAAATATTATTTAATTTTTTAAATTCCTCAGGTGTAGCTGGCCTTGCTTTATTCATAGATAAAACAATTTTATCACAGTTATGATAAGTTAAATAAGCAGATCCTGCTGAAAAAATAAAAGCTATAACAATAGATACATAGCCTAAATCGAATGCCATACAAATATAATAAATAATTAGTGTAATAATTACAATAAAAATAGAAATAACAACACCGGTTTTTATTTTATTTCGTTTAATATCTTCAAACATAATAATCTCCTTAAAAGAAAAGTTAGAGATAGAAGCATTCTAATCTCTAACTTCCTATAATTTTTAATTATTAAAATCTACTTTAACATTTTTTCTTGCTTCATCACTTTCAGCAGCAAATAAACTTTCAGAAGTAAACTTAAATAAATTAGCAACTATATTGCTTGGGAATACTTCCAATTTAGTATTATAGCTTGTAACACTATCATTATAAAATTGTCTTGAAAAAGATATTTTATTTTCAGTATTACGTAGTTCCTCTTGTAAATCTAAAAAATTTTGATTTGCCTTTAAATCTGGATAATTTTCAGAAACAGCCATAATTGTTTTTAATGTGCTAGATAACTCATTATTTAAATGAGCTTTTTCATCTACAGTATTAGCACTTGCCCAAGATGTTCTAAGTTCTGTAACCTTTACTAAAGTATCTTTTTCGTGTGACATATAGCCTTTAACTGTTTCAATAAAATTTGGTATTAAATCAAATCTTCTTTGTAATTGAACATCAATTTGACTCCAAGCATTTTTTACCTTTTGTCTTGAGGCAACTAAGCCATTATAAATTGCAATTAAATAAACAACAATTACAACAAGAATAATTAATGCAACCCACATATTAAATCCTCCTTAAAAATATTCAATTTATATTATATATATTATCACATATTATGCACAATTTCAATAAAAAAATAAATTATAATTTATTCATAAAACTTGTACAAAAATAATATAATATATTATCAAGAAAAAATTGACAGTTTAATAGAACAATGATATAATCAAAAATGTAATTTAAGGGGGAGGTTTTAAGCTTATGAAAACTAATGAAAAGGCTTCATTTCAAGTATTAAAAATATCCATTATTACCTTAATACTAATCTTTACTTGTGGTATTGTAGTACGAGCCTTTAACACAAAAGTAAATACAGTAAAGATTGTTTTAGCTAATCATTATGACTTAAATACAATTACAACCAAAACCAAAATTGCAGATATATTAGAAGAAAATCATATCGTTTTACTTCCAGATGAAACAGTATTTCCAGATATCAATGCAGAGATAGGCGAAAATAAAACAATAAAAATTACGAAAACTGGAATGGAAGATAGCAAAGTTTTAAAACTTGCCGATGCAGAAGAAACAGTATCATTAGAACAAGTATTAGGAAATTACGCTAATATAGTAGAAAAAATAGAAACAGTAGAAGAAAAAATAGCGTATGAAACAATTACAAAAAATGCATCTAATGTTAGTAGCGAAGAAAGAGTTAATAAAGTAATTAAGCAAGGACAAGATGGCTTAAAAAAAGTAACATATAAAATTAAATACCAAAATGATATAGAAATAGCAAGAACAGTAATAAAGGAAGAAATTATCAAAAAACCAGTTAATAAAATTGTTCAAGTAACAAAAACAACATCCAGATCAGGAGAAAATACAGAAAGAGTAGAAAAAAATGCAGCACTTGCACCAATTAATAGTAGTTCTTCACTAGCTAAAAAAGTAGCAGGAATAAATCCAATTGTTAAAAAATTAAATGCATCTGCTTATACAGCATCTACTTGTGGAAAATCTCCTTCAAGCAAAGGGTATGGAATTACAGCCTCTGGAAAAAAAGCAACTGCTTGGTACACTGTAGCAGCAGGAAAAGCATACCCAATGGGTACAATTATATATATACCATCAATGAAAAATAAGCCAAATGGTGGTTGGTTTGTTGTACAAGATAGAGGCGGAGCAATAACAAATAACAAATTAGATATATATATGAATACCTATAATGAATGTATTAAATTTGGTAGAAGAAATATTGAATGTTATATATATGTTTTATAATAAAAAAGTTGGATTACTCCAACTTTTTTTGTGTTTTAATATAAAAAAATTCCAATAGAATTGATAAAAAAAATGAAATATAGTATAATAGCTTTATTGCAATTACTAGAATGAAATTATAAATTGAAAAATAAAGAAAGGAATCATCTCATTATGAAAATAATTTCGTGGAACGTAAATGGTTTGAGAGCCGTTATGGGAAAAGGTTTTTTAGATTTCTTTTATAATACCAATGCAGACATATTTTGCATACAAGAAACAAAAATGCAAAAAGAACAAGCTAATTTCGACTTTCAAAATTACTATGAATACTGGAATTGCGCGGAGAAAAAGGGATATTCAGGCACCTTAATTTTAACTAAGAAAAAACCATTATCAGAAAGCTATGGCATAGGAATAGAAAAACACGATAAAGAAGGAAGAGTAATTACTCTAGAGTTTGAAAACTTCTATATGATTAACTGTTATACACCAAATTCCAAAAGAGAGCTTGAAAGATTAGAATATAGGCAACAATGGGAAGATGATTTTAGAAATTACTTAAATAAACTAAATGAAAAGAAACCAATTATTTTATGCGGTGACCTAAATGTAGCACACCAAGAAATTGACTTAAAAAATCCTAAATCTAATAGAAATAATGCTGGATTTACAGATGAAGAAAGAAATAAAATGACAGAATTATTAAAAGAAAATTTCACAGACAGTTTTAGATATTTGTATCCAGAAAAAGAAGAATACACTTGGTGGTCTTATATGGGACAAGCCAGAAGTAAAAATATTGGATGGAGAATAGACTACTTTATTATATCAAATACATTAAGGAAAAACTTGATAGAAAGCAAAATTCACGCAAATGTATTGGGAAGCGATCATTGCCCAATAGAATTACAAATAAAACTATAATAAATTATGTACAATAATGGAGGTATGTATGAAAAAGGATAACCAAATAACCAAGTGGCTGTATTGGTTTACGCTAGCAATAGCTATTATAATTATTTATAAATTATTAGATAATTTTACAGCAATAGGACAATTTTTATCTAATTTATTTGCTATTTTAATGCCATTTTTAATGGGAATATTAATTGCATATATTTTATATACTCCTTGTAAGAAAGTAGAAGAATGTTTTCAAAAAACAAAATTTAAGCTATTAAGAAAAAGAGCAAAAGGATTTTCAATTTTTACTGTATATTTAATAATTGTAATAATTTTATTCATTTTAATTAATGTAATATTACCACCTATTATTATGAGTATATCAGATTTATTAAATAATTTGCCAAATTATTACAATAATATAATCAATACCCTTAATAACTTACCAGAAGATTCATTCTTAGTAAAAATAAATGCACAAGATATTGTACGAAAAATAGCTGAAATAGACTTAGGAAAATATATAAGTATAGAATATATAACAACTTACATAAAAAGTGTAATTAACTTTGCAACAGGCATATTCGATGTATTTGTTACAATAATTATTTCAATATACACATTGGCAGAAAAAGATAGAATAATAAAATTCCTTAAAAAATTTGCATCAACTTTATGCAAGGAAGAAACATATGAATTAATATCAACATACTTCCAAAGGACAAATGGAATATTTTTCAACTTTATATCTGGACAAGTAATTGATGCAATAATTATAGGTTTCGTAACAACAGTTGCTATGATTATTATGGGTGTAAAATATGCTACACTTCTAGGATTTTTAATTGGATTATTTAACTTAATTCCATTTTTTGGAGCAATCGTAGCAGTTGCAATTGCAATTTTTATAACAATATGTACAGGTGGAATATGGAAAGCTTTCTGGCTTGCGATAGTTGTTATTTTCCTACAACAAATTGATGCAAACATAATTAATCCAAAAATAATGAGCGATAAATTAAAAATAAGTCCAATACTTGTTATATTCTCTGTAGCCTTTGCGGGAGCATATTTTGGAGTGTTGGGAATGTTCTTAGCAGTACCAGTTATCACAATGTTAAAGCTAATTGTAAACGATTACTTAGATTATAAAGCAGAAAAGAAAAAATATAATTAATTACAAAATATATGGGTTGGAGAGATTTTATTATCAATGAAATTTTTCCAACCTATAAAAAGAAGGGAGGGAAAAATAAAATGGAATTAGAAAAATTTGAACAAGAAATTGGCTATCAATTTAAAAATAAAGAACTATTAAAAACAGCATTAACACATACGTCTTATGCCTATGAAAATAACGTTGAAAGCAATGAAAAGCTAGAATTTTTAGGAGATAGCATACTAGAATTTCTATCTAGCAAATATTTATTTCACAATTATAAAAACTTGAAAGAAGGAGAAATGACTAAAGTTAGAGCAACTGTAGTTTGCGAAGAAAGTTTATATAAAATAGCTTTAAAGCATAATTTTAGTGATTTCTTATACTTAGGAAAAAGTGAAAATTCAAACTTAGCTAAATTATCTAAAGCAATCTTAGCAGATAGTGTAGAAGCTTTAATAGCAGCAATGTACTTAGATTCCAGTCTTGAAAATGCAGAAAATTTTATAATAAATAACTTGAGTGAATCAATAGAGATAGCAAGTCAGCACGTTGGAATAAAAGACTATAAAACTGTTTTACAAGAAAAGCTACAAAAGAATGGAAATGTAGATATTAAGTATTACATTATCAAAGAAAGTGGCCCAGACCATAATAAAATATTTGAATCTAAAGTAGAGTGCAATAAAAAGGTTCTAGGAACAGGAATAGGTAAAACAAAAAAATTATCAGAAATGATGGCTGCAAAAGATGCATTAAATAATATAGAAGAAGGTAAAGTTTAGCATAAGCAAAAGAAGTATCTAATTCAAATTATCAATTAAGAAGGGGAGTAACAAAAATGAGAAAATTAAAAAAGCAATACATTATATCTATATTCATACCACATCTAGGATGCCCTAATGATTGTTCTTTTTGCAATCAAAAAAGTATTAGTGGCAAAACAAAAATGCCAACCAAAGAAGATGTTATTCAAATAATAGAAGAAAACTTAAAAAATATAAAAGAAGATGATTTCAATATAGAAATTGCATTTTATGGTGGAAGCTTTACGGGAATAGACATCGAAAAACAAGAGGAATATTTACAAATAGCAAACCAATATATAGAAAGTAAAAAAGTAAATGGAATTAGAATATCTACAAGACCTGATTATATTAGTAAGCCAATCTTAAAAATGTTAAAAAAATATAATGTAAAAACTATTGAACTAGGGGTACAATCAACTAATGATTATATTTTAAAAAGATGTGATAGAGGACATACATTTGAAGATGTAAAAAAAGCATCTAAATTAATAAAAAGATATAGATTCAAATTAGGACATCAAATGATGGTTGGATTACCTGAAAGTACAAGATTAGACGAAATAAGAACAGCCAAAGACCTAATTAAACTAAGACCACAAATGGTAAGAATTTATCCAGTATTAGTTATAAAAGGCACTAAACTAGAAAAAGAGCTAGAGGACGGAGAATATAAACCATTAACAGTATCACAAGCAGTAGAAAGATGTAAAGAAGTTGTTTATTTATTTAACAAAAAGAAAATACAAGTAATTAGAGTTGGTTTGCAAAATACAGATGAAATTACAGATCCTAAAAGTCAGCAAAGCGATGTTGTCGCAGGACCATATCATCCAGCATTTGGACAACTAGTAGATGATAGCATTTGGTATGATAGTATAGTAGATAAAATCAAAAAAATAAATATGAAAGTAAAAGAAGTAAAAGTAAAAGTAAACTTCGCAGATATGAATAATGTAATTGGACATAAAAGAGAAAATATTAAAAAGATAAAAAATACTTATGATGTAGATGTTGTAGTTGAAGCGGACAATACTATTAAAGAAGGTAAATCTGAATTAATAATTATTCAAACTTACGATGAATATATGGAACAAGTTAGAGAAAAAATAGATTTAGAAGTTAAAAACTAAAACATTATACATAAGTTAAAAAATATCTTTTAAGCATTATATGAATAATTTGCGGTAAAGCTGGAAAAATTAAGAAAAGGTGAAATTTATATGAGTCACACACAAACTAAATATAAATTATTAATAAAAAAATATACTTTTGAATTTTTTTTAATAGCTTTAGGCACTATGATAATGGCCATAGGAACTTCCTTCTTTTTATTGCCAAATAAACTATCATCCGGAGGATTTTCAGGTATTGCAACAATCACTTATTATTTATTTCATTGGAAGGTTGGTTCCGTTATTCTATTATTAAATATACCATTTTTTATTTTAGCAATTATTAGAATAGGAAAAGAATTTGTAATAAAGAGTATTGTTGGAACTGCTCTTTTATCTCTATTTATAGACATATTTGAACAATTTAATGCAGTTACAAACGATAAATTTTTAGCTTGCATATATGGTGGAATTTTAATAGGAATTGGAACATCATTTATATTAAAAGCTACCGCATCAACTGGCGGAAGCGATATGGTAAGCTATATTATTAAAAGTTATAATCCCAACTTTTCTACAAGCAATTTAATTGTAATATTTGATGCAATTGTTGTTACCCTTAATGTATTATGTTTTAGACAATTAGAAGTTGGGCTATACTCAGCAATATCTATATATTTAATGGGAAAAGTAATAGACATTATTTTTGAGGGAATTGGCTTCTCAAAAATGATTTTAATTGTTTCGAAAGAATACCAAGCTATTTCTAAAGAAATAGAAGATAAAGTATCTAGAGGAATAACAGGAATTTACTCAAAAGGAATGTATACAAACGAAGAAAAAACAACTCTTATGTGTATAGCTGCAAGAAGAGAAGTAATCAGAATAAAAACGATTGCAAATCAAATAGACCCGCAATCATTCATTATTATTACAAATGTTAGAGAAGTATATGGAAAAGGATTTAAAAGACCTTAATATTAAGGTCTTTTTATAAAACTAAATTAAAAATTATGAAGCCTTGTATTCTTCTAATGGTTCAAATAAAACCTGAATATTTATATCTAATGCCTTTGCAATTTTATCTACAGTATCTAGTGAAAAAGTATTTCTACAAGCGCTTTTAGATTCAATTTTTCTAATGAATTCATAACTATAAAAAGTAATTTCAGATAATCTTTTTTGAGTTAATCCTTTAATTTTTCTCTGCTTTTTTATATTTTGACCAACTAAATAATAAATATCTTTTTCTATATCTTCTTTCATATTTTACTTCATATCCTTCTATAATAAAATTTTTCTAATAGAAAAATTTGTCAAATTAATTTTATCAAAAATGAAAACACAAAAATGTTGCAATATACCACCATATAGCACTTGACTAAGCATCAATAAAACAATATAATAATAAAGAAAACGAAATTATATGAAAGCAAGGATAAATGTAATATGAAAGAACAAATATATATAAAAAAGAATGTAAAATCATTTGAACCAAAACACATATTTGAATGTGGACAATGCTTTAGGTGGAATTTAGAACCAGATAATAGTTATACAGGAATTGTAGGGGAAAATGTATTAAATGTAAAAAAAGAACAAAACAATCTTATAATAAAATCAATGGGAAATGATAATATTCAAGATGTATGTAATTATTATTTCGATTTTGACACGGATTATGAAAATAATAAACAAAAATTATTATGCATAGATGATAATATGAAACAAAGTATAGAATTTGGATCAGGAATACGAATTCTACACCAAAATATATGGGAAGCTTTAATTAGTTTCATAATATCTGCAAACAACAATATTCCTAGAATAAAAGGAATAATAGAAAGAATATCTCAAAAATATGGAAATGAAATAGAATGGGAATCTAGAAAATTTTATACATTTCCAACACCACAAGCATTATCAAAAGCAACAGTAAATGACTTAAGAAGCTTAGGATTAGGATTTAGAGATATAAGAGTATATGAAACAACTAGAATGGTTAACAACAAAGAAATAGATTTATCAGAATTAGCAAAAATTGAAGATATAAATAAGTTAAGAGAAGAACTTTTGAAATTTCCTGGTGTAGGTCCAAAAGTTGCAGACTGCATTATGTTGTTTTCAATGAAAAAATATGAGGTTTTCCCAATAGACGTGTGGGTAAAAAGAGTAATGACAGAGCTTTATGCAAATGAAATTGATGTTAAAGGCAAAGAAATAAAAAGTATTAATAATAAACAAATATTACAAATAGCAAATCAAAAGTTTGGAAATATAGCAGGACTTGCACAACAATATTTATTCTATTGGAGAAGAGAAATGTAGAGCATAATTTACTCAACCTTGACAAAAGTACCTAAAATAGAGTAAAATATATGTGTTATAAAGGGGAGAAATATATGCCTAAAAACGAAAAAAATTTTATTAACTTAGTTTCAAGAACGAAAATATATTTAGCAATTATTGCAATATTATTAATAATATTATGTGTGAAAGATACTAATTTTATAGTACCTTCTCTTATTATGTATGCATTAATTGTTATGTATTCATTATGGACAAATAATAAAAGAATCGATGAAATTTCAAAACATATACAAGATGTTACATTTAATTTAGACTCTACAATTAAAACATCATTAATCAATTCACCATTTCCATTAATTATAATGGAAACAGATGGAAATATACTTTGGAAAAGTTCAAAATTTGTTAGTGAGTTTGGAAATACAAACATTAATAGTATTTTAAAATCATTATCTAAAGAATTAAAATTAGATATTTTAGAAAGAAGACTTAATAAAGAAATTGCTAAAAATCATTCTATAAGTAAAGAAATTGAAATAGGAAAAAATACTTATAAAGTTTTAGGAGAATATGTAAAATCTAAAAAGAAAAAACAAAATGAGTATATGATGACACTATATTTTATAGATGATACTGAACGTTTGAAAACAGAAAAGAAAATGAAAGATGAAGCGTCTTGTATAGGATTTATTATGATAGATAACTACGACGAAATGATAGAGCTATTACCAGACGATAGAAAAACATTGATACTAGCAGAAGTAGAGAAGAAAATTATAGACTGGGCATACAAAAATAATGGAGCAATTATAAAATCAGATAGAAAAACATATTTGTATTTTATAGAACAAAAAGATCTAGAATCAATAAAGAAAGAAAAATTTGAAATATTAGATGCCGTTAAAGAAATCGATACAGATGAAACAATAACGGTTACAATTAGTATTGCAATTTCAAATGAAGGAAAAACAAACTATGAAAAATATAAATCAGCTCAAGTAGCTATGGATATTGTTCTTGGACGTGGTGGAGACCAAGCAGTTGTTAGAGAAGACGAAAAATACAGCTTTTATGGAGGAAAAACACTAGAAGTAGAAAAAAGAACAAAAGTTAAAGCAAGAACAGTAGCAAGAGCATTGGAACAAATAATAAAAGATGTAAAAAATATTATCATTATGGGACATATAAACCCAGACGTAGACTGTATAGGATCAAGTTTAGGCTTATACAGACTTGCTAAAAGCCTAGAAAAAGAAACATATATTGTAAACACAAATATAGGGCAATCAATAGGAAGCTATATAGATGCAATCAAAAAAGAAGAGGAATATAAAGGAGTATTCATTAATAAGGCAGAAGCATTAAATAAAATAACAGAAGATACTTTATTAATTATAGTAGATACAAATAAAAACAATTATGTAGAAATACCAGAATTATTGGACAAAACAAGTAAAATTGTAGTAATTGACCATCACAGAAAAAGTCCAGAATTTATCGAAAAAACAATACTAACATTCCACGAAGTATATGCATCTTCAGCAGCAGAACTTGTAACAGAAATATTACAATATGTTGAAACTAATATTACATTAAATGAACTAGAAGCAGAAGGACTATATGCTGGAATTATGATGGATACTAAGAACTTCACATTCAAAACAGGTGTTAGAACATTTGAAGCAGCAGCTTATTTAAGAAAAACAGGTGTTGATATTTTAAAAGTAAAAAAATGGTTCCAAAGTAATTTAGAAAGTTATAATCAAATAGCAGATATAGTAAAAAGCGCAGAAGTTATAAAAGATACAATAGGAATTTCTATTTATGAAAAAGAGGACAAAAATGCAAACCTAATCTGCGCAAAAGCAGCAGACGAATTATTAACAATTAGCAATATAACCGCATCATTTGTACTAGGAAAAACAGGAGACAAAATATTTGTAAGTGGACGTTCAATTGGAGATATAAACGTACAAATGATATTAGAAAAGCTAGGCGGTGGCGGACACATAACAGTTGCAGGAGCACAGCTAGAAGGAGTTTCCTTAGAAGAGGCAAAAAAAGAATTGATTAGTAGAATTGAAGAATACTTTACTGAAACAATCTAACTAATCGTTTGCCCAGTAAATTAGTATATTTTAATATATCAAAAAAAGCTAACATCTTGCGTTATAAGTAAATAAAATAAGGAGGAAACAAAATGAAAGTTATTTTAACACAAGACATAAAAGGGGTAGGAAAAAAAGACGATATTATTAATGCAAATGATGGGTATGCAAGAAATTTTTTACTTCCTAAAAAATTAGCAGTAGAAGCAAATAATAGCAATATGTCACTATTAAAAGGAAGAAAAGACTCAGCAAATTTCAAAAAAGAGCAAGAAAAAGAAAATGCTGAAAAACTAAAAGAAGAGTTATCAAAAATAACCTTGCCAATAAAAGTAAAAGCAGGAGAAAATGGAAAAATATTTGGTTCTATAACATCTAAAGAAATTGCTATAGAATTAAAAAATAAATGCAATATTGAAATTGATAAAAAGAAAATATTATTAAAAGAATCCATCAAAGAAACAGGAATATTTAACATAGAAATAAAGCTATTTGAAGGAATAATAGGAAAATTAAAAATAAATATAACAGCATAATAAGGAGGTAATTATGGAACTAGGGAAAATACCACCAAGTGATGTAGAAGCCGAACAAGCAGTTTTAGGAAGTATGCTTACAGATAAAGACGCAGTTATAGCAGCAATTGAAATACTAAAACCAGAAGACTTCTATAGAGAAGATAACAAAACAATATACATAGCAATGTTAAATCTATATAATAGAGCAGAACCAGTCGATATTATAACCCTAAAATCAGAACTAACATCAATGGGAAAATTCGATTCAATAGGTGGTTTAGAATATCTAGCAGAATTACCAGAAAAAGTACCAACTACAGCCAACGTAGAAAAATATATTAAAATTGTAGAAGAAAAATCAATTTTAAGAAACCTTATAAAAACTGCAAACGAAATAATCGATTTAGGTTATGATCCAACAGAAAACGTAGAAGATATTATGGATGGAGCAGAAAAAAAGATTTTCAATATTATGCAATCCAAAAATCAAAAGGGTTATACACCTATTAAAGACATATTAATAGAAACATTTGCACAAATAGAACAATTATATAATCAAAAACAACACATAACAGGTGTTCCAACAGGGTTTGCAGATTTAGATTATAAAACAGCAGGATTACACGGCTCAGACTTAGTATTAGTTGCAGCACGTCCTGCTATGGGAAAATCTGCATTTGCGTTAAACATAGCCACAAATGCAGCAGTAAGAGCAAAAATACCAGTTGCTATTTTTAGTTTAGAAATGTCTAAAGAACAAATGGTAAACAGAATTCTATGTAGCGAAGCAATGGTAGATAGTAACAAAGTAAGAACAGGAAAACTAGACGAACAAGACTGGTCAAAACTAGCAGGCGCATTAGGGCCACTTTCAGAATCAGAAATATACATTGACGATACACCAGGAATTTCAGTTATGGAAATAAGAGCAAAATGTAGGAAATTAAAACTAGAAAAAAATATAGGTCTAGTAGTAATAGATTACCTACAATTAATACAAGCAAGTAATAATAAAAGAGGAAATCGTGAACAAGAAATATCTGAAATTAGTAGATCCCTAAAAATACTTGCAAAAGAAATCAATGTGCCAGTTATCGCATTATCACAATTATCAAGAGCGCCAGAACAAAGACCAGACCATAGGCCAATGCTTTCAGACTTACGTGAATCTGGAGCAATAGAACAAGATGCAGATATTGTAATGTTCTTATATAGAGATGACTATTACAATGAAGACAGTGAAAAGAAAAATATAGCAGAAGTAATTTTAGCAAAGCACAGAGCAGGTTCAACTGGAACTATAGAGCTATTGTGGCTTGCAAACAATACAAAATTTGTAAATATTGATAAGAATAGATAAATATGAAAGAAAAAATATTAGAAACAATTAAAAAATATAATTTAATAGAAACAAAAGATAAAGTAGTCATTGGAGTTTCTGGTGGACCAGATTCAATGACTCTTTTAAACGCGCTTTTAGAAATAAAAAAAGAAAAAAAGATTGACTTTGAGCTAGTTGTATGCCACATAAATCATCAAATTAGAGAAGAAGCAATTCGAGATGAAGAATATGTTTTAAATTTTTGTAAAAAATATAATGTGGAATGTTACGTCAAAAGAATTAATATAAAAGAAATGGCACAAAAACAAAAAATAGGTACAGAAGAAGCGGGAAGAAAAGCAAGGTATGAATTCTTTGACGAAATATTACAAAACACATCTTCTAACAAAATTGCAACAGCACATACAGCAAACGACAATGCAGAAACTGTTTTAATGAATATTATTAGAGGAAGCGGTTTAAGTGGTTTAAGGGGAATAGAAGCAAAAAGGGGCAACCTAATAAGACCACTAATAGAATGTACCAGAGAAGAAATAGAAGAGTATTGTAAGCAAAAAAAACTAGAACCAAGAATAGATAAAACAAATCTTGAAAATACATATACCAGAAATAAAATACGCAATCTGTTAATTCCGTATATAAAAGAAAATTTTAATCCTAATATTATAGAAACAATTCTAAGATTATCAGATTTAAGTAAACAAGAAAATGAATACATAGAAAAAATAACAAGCAAAAAATTTGAAGAGATATTAATAGAAAAGCAGAAAAATCAAATCATTTTAGACTTAAATAAATTTAATTTACAAGAAACAGTCATAAAAAACAACTTAGTGTTATATACTATTAATATACTGTTTGGGACAAGAAGTGGAATAGAAAAAAAGCATATAGAAGATATTATAAAGTTATGTAATAATAACATAGGTAACAAATATTTAATACCAAATAAAAAAGTAAAAATTTTAGTAAAAAATAAAAAAATTTTTTTCATAGCAACAACCAACCTTCCGTAAGGAAGCCTTAGAACCAGTAAGGATTTGCTAAAAAAAGTTTTTAAAAAAGTATTGAATTTATAAATTTTCTGTGCTATATGTTTAAATAGAATCCAAACAAGGAGGACAAAAGATTGAAAAGTAAATTAAAAACATTTGCCATTTGGCTAATATTAGGAATTATTTTTATTGTATTATTATCATCTGTATTAGATAATAACAATACAAAAATGACATATTCACAATTAATAGCAAAAATGGAATTAGAAGAAGTGAAAAAAATTGAATTAACTTCAGGAGGAGAAACAGCGTATGTTACACTAAAAGGAGAAACAGTTTCCAAAGAAGTAAATATACCAAATGTAGAAAGCTTTATGAATTATACAACCAACCTACTTAAAGATGGAAAAATAGAATTTGAGCAAAAATCTCAATCTATTTTCATTACAATATTAAGCCTATTATCACCATTCGGAATAATTATAATCTTCTTCATATTCTGGTTCTTATTAATGAACAATTCTGCATCTCAAGGTGGGGGAGCAAATAGAACAATGTCATTTGGAAGAAGCAAGGCAAGAATGACATCCCCTGATGATAAAAATAAAATTACATTTAAAGATGTTGCAGGTGTAGAAGAAGAAAAAGAAGAATTAGAAGAAATAGTAGAATTCTTAAAAAATCCTAAAAAATATACAGATATGGGTGCAAGAATACCTAAAGGAGTATTACTTGTTGGACAACCAGGAACAGGAAAAACTCTTCTAGCAAAAGCAGTAGCTGGAGAAGCAGGCGTACCATTCTTTATTATGAGTGGATCAGACTTTGTTGAAATGTTTGTTGGTGTTGGAGCATCTAGGGTAAGAGACTTATTTGAACAAGCCAAAAAAAATGCACCTTGTATAATATTTATAGATGAAATAGATGCCGTTGGACGTCAAAGAGGAGCAGGACTTGGCGGCGGACACGACGAAAGAGAGCAAACTTTAAACCAATTATTAGTTGAAATGGACGGATTTGGAACAAACGAAGGTGTTATTGTACTAGCAGCAACTAACAGACCAGACGTACTTGATAAAGCATTGTTAAGACCAGGAAGATTCGATAGACAAATTGTAGTACCAGCACCAGATGTATTAGCAAGAGAAAAAATACTAGAAGTACACGCAAAGAACAAAAAAATAAGTGATGATGTAGATTTAAAAACAATTGCAAAAAACACATCAGGATTTTCAGGTGCAGACCTAGAAAACGTTTTAAACGAAGCAGCATTACTTGCTGCAAGACGTGATTTAAAACAAATAGGAATGAAAGAAATAGAAGATGCTATGGTAAAAGTAACAATGGGACCAGAAAAGAAAACAAGAGTAAGAAGCGAAAAAGAAAATAAACTAGTAGCATATCACGAAGCAGGCCACGCTGTTGTAAGCAGATTCCTAGAATCACAAGATCCTGTGCATCAAATATCTATTGTACCAAGAGGAATGGCTGGTGGTTATACAATGTATAGACCAACAGAAGATAAATCATTTATGTCTAAAACAGAAATGGAAGAAACAATTGTATCTCTTTTAGGCGGAAGAGTAGCAGAAAAATTAATTCTAAACGATATTTCAACTGGAGCAAGCAACGATATAGAAAGAGCTTCTAAAATAGCAAGAGATATGGTAACCAAATACGGAATGAGCGACAGAATTGGTTCAATTATGTTTGGATCAGGTCAAGAAGAAGTATTTTTAGGAAGAGACTTTGCACAATCTAAAAATTACTCAGAAGAAACAGCAGGAATTATAGATGAAGAAACAAAGAAAATTATTGACAATGCATATAATAAAGCAGTAAAAATCTTAACAGACAACATAGACAAACTTCATAAAGTAGCAGAAGTATTGTTAGAAAAAGAAAAAATAGATAGTGAAGAATTTGAAGCAATCTTTTCAGAAGAATAAAAAAATTGTTTGACTTTTATAAAAATATGCTGTATAATAAAAATAGAAAATAAGGATCCACAGTATGTGGTATCATTAAGTGTGTTTAAAGAATCACATCTCTAATGACGAGCAGAGATGTGATCTTTTTTATACATAACTATAGCAAATGCTATAATCAAAATAAAAGAGATGATAGAAAGGCAAATATTTGTAATTAAAGATAAAATCAATAATTGAAATAGTGCTTCTTCTAGCATATGTATCACCTCACTTTCTTCAAGAAATTGAGACGATACCACACTCTGCTTTTCCTTATTTTCAACAAATATTATATTAGATGTTTGTAAAAAAGTCAATAAAATTTATACAAAATTCAAAAAACGTGAGAAATCAAGAAAATTAATACAAAAATCGCGAAAATAATTGACAAGCCATATCTTTTTAGAGTATAATAGAAACCATAGAAAAGATAAGGAAATCCCACATACTGTGAAAAGTACTGGAAGGAGGGGAATAAATGTCAGAAATTAAAGTTAATAATGGAAATATAGAAGATGCTCTTAAAAGATTTAAGAGACAATGCGCAAGAAATGGGGTACTACAAGAAGTACGTAAAAGAGAGCATTATGAAAAACCTAGTGTAAAAAGGAAAAAGAAATCAGAGGCAGCAAGAAAAAGAAAATTTTAAAAACAAAAAGAGCACGAATTTATATCGTGCTCTTTTAAAGCAATATATATAATAAAAGAATAAAATACAGAATTTGGTAAACAATATAATATGGAGGTTTTTATGAAAAATATAATTAATATAGAATTAAAAAAAGGCATTAATTTGCATATTATAAAAACAAATAAATTTAAAACAAATCTTTTATCTGTGTTTTTAAGCACACCATTAAGCAAAGAAAAAGTAACTTCAAATGCATTAATACCAGCAGTTTTAAGAAGAGGTTCTAAAAATATGCCCACACAAGACGAAATTAGTATTGCCCTAGAAGAAATGTATGGAGCTACATTTGACTGTGGTATAGATAAAATAGGTGACGATCAAGTATTAAAATTTTACTTAGAAACAATAAATAACGAATACTTACCAGAGCAAGAAGATAATTTAGACCAAGCAATTAAAATATTGTTAGAAGTTGTATTCGACCCACTTATTCAAAATAATGAATTTAGCAATGAATATGTAGAAAGTGAAAAAAATAATTTAAAACAAATTATAGAAGGAAGAAAAGATTCCAAAGCAACTTATGCCTATGAAAGATGCATAGAAGAAATGTATAAAAACAAACCATACAGTCTATACAAATATGGAAATCTTCAAGACTTAGAACAAATAAATAACAAAAACCTATATGAGCAATATACAAACTTAATTAATAATTGCAAAATAGATATATTTATATCTGGAGATGTACAAGAAAACGTACAGGAAAAAATATCAAACAATGACAACATAAAGAAATTGCAAGCAAGAGAAGCAACTTATGTAATTAATAACAAAGAAAGCAGAAAAAAGGAATCAAAACAAGAGCAAGAAGTTTCAGAAAGTATGGACGTTGGACAAGGAAAATTAATAATAGGAATGGACATACTAGAAGAAAAAGATAAAGACAAATATGTAGCACTTGTATACAATGCTATATTAGGAGGAACACCTACATCTAAAATGTTTCAAAATGTTAGAGAAAAAAATTCTTTAGCCTACACAGCATCCTCAAGCTTTATAAGGCAAAAGGCAAATGTATTTATAAAATGTGGAATCGACATTCCAAACTACGACAAAGCCTTAAAAATAATAAAAGAACAAGTAGAAGATATGAAAAAAGGAGAATTTTCAGATAAAAATATACAAGAAGCAAAAACAAACATCATATCAACCATAAATTTTATACCAGACGAGCAAGATACAGAGCTTATGTACTATTTCTCACAAGAATTATCTGGATACGAAATGGATTACGAAGAATATATAGAAAAAATAAATAGCATAAATAAAGAAGAAATTATAGAACTAGCTAATAGAATGCAAATCAATACTATCTATTTTTTAAAAAATTAGAAAGGAAAAGAAAAATGCAAATTATTGAAAATTTAAAAATGAAAGAAAAACTATATATGGAAAAGCTTGAAAACGGTTTAACCGTAATGATTATTCCAAAATCTAATACTCGTAAAAAATATATAATGTGGGGAGTAAATTTTGGCTCTATAGATAATCACTTCATATTGCCAAGCACAAAAGAAGAAGTAGAAATACCAGATGGAGTAGCTCACTTCCTAGAACACAAAATGTTCGAACAAAAAAATGGAACAAACAGTTTAGACGTTCTTTCAAGTATTGGAGTAGATGCCAACGCCTACACAACTAATGATTATACCACCTACTTATATGAATGTAATGACCATTTTTACGAGGCATTAGACGAATTTATGGATTATGTTCAAAATCCTTATTATACAGATGAAAATGTAGAAAAAGAAAAAGGTATTATCTCTCAAGAAATAAAAATGTACGATGACCATCCTTTCTGGCAGGTATATATGAACGCATTAAAGTGCCTATATAAAAACAATCCAATTAGAATAGATATAGCAGGTACAGTAGAATCAATTAGCGGAATAAACAAAGATACATTATACGCTTGCTATAACACATTTTATACGCCATCAAATATGTTAATGGTAGTAAGCGGAGATTTTGTACCAGAAAAGTTAATAGAAGAAATTAAAAAAAGACTAATCAAAAAAGAAAATACAGCAGAAGTAAAAAGAATTTATCCTCAAGAGCCACTAGAAATAAATGAAAAGAAAAAAGTAGTGGAAATGGATGTAAATAATCCACTTTTTGTTATTGCATTTAAAGATAAAGTCTTAGAAAATAAAGAAGAATTAGTAAAAAAACACATAGCAATTGAAATATTACTTTATATTTTAATTGGAAAAAGTTCCTCTTTGTATCAAAAATTATACACAGAAGGACTAATTATTGCAGCACCAGACTTAGATTATGAATTTTCAAAACAATATGCTCATATTACGATATCAGGCCAATCTAATAATCCAGAAAAACTAACAGAAGAATTCACACAAGAACTAAAACAGTTAAAAGAAAAAGGAATAGACAGTAAAATATTTGAAAGAGTTAAGAAAAAAATATATGGAAATTATGTTACAGAATTCAATGACGTATCTGACATCGCAAAAATGTTTATGGGTGATTACTTCAAAGGAATAAATAGTTTTGATTATATAGAAAATCACAAACAAGTAACAAAAGAATATGCAGAAGAAATTCTAAAGGAAGTATTTGACGAAGAAAAAATGATTTTATCTATTGTAAAGGGAAAATAAGAAGATACTTTTATATATTTATATTACCTAAATTCTAACAAAAATGAATTTATTCATCCAAATCAAAAATAACGGAACAATATGTTAAAAATACACGGAATAAAAATTACAAAAATAACGGAATAAGATTGACAAAAACAACGGAATGAAAACGACAAAAATAACGGAATGAAGTAAAATATAAAAAATAGCACCATTATTGAGAAAATAAAATGTAGAAAAAAATAGAAGAAATTTCTTTTAAGTCGAATTATATAAAAGATGAAAAAAATAGAAAAAAAAAGAATGAAAAAAGACGTACGAAAAAGGCTTGAAATAGCCTTTTTTTGTTGACTTTACCCCAAAAATATGGTAAGTTTAAATTAAAAGAAAGAAAAAGCTCAAAAAAGGAGAGGTGCGTATGCTAGAAGAAAAAATTGTGAAAAAAAGAAAAGAATTAAACGAAAGCATAGAAAGCCATAGCAAATATGAAGATGTATACAAACTTAGTGTAGAGCTTGACAACTTAATAACGGAGTTTTATAAGGAATCAAAAAACAAAGCAAAAGTAAAAAGAATGTTAAGAAGAAAAAAACAAGAAAACAAAATATTATATATAGCCTAGAGCACATTGGTAAACCGATGTGCTCTATTATTGTGAAACAACAAGGTTCCTGGGTACCCACCCACAATCTTTGATTGTGATGGTGGGTAGGGTTCTTATATTACATTTGTGTTACAAATATAAAAAAATTTTATAAAATGTATTGCAATATTTGAAAAATAATGTAAAATTAAATTAAAAGCAAATTGCGAGGAGGAAACAAATGAATAAAATAATAAATAAAAAATATATATTGTTAACAGCATTTTTCTTTATTATCATATTATTTTCACTAGAAAAAAATGTAAATGCTGCAGAAGAAAGTTTTAGTGGTACATATAAAACAATTAATAATGAAGAAAAAAATCTTGTAACTAGAAGGAGTGTAGCAGTACAGGCAACTCAAGGACATTATTCGGTTGATGATTATAAAATATCTGCAAAAATACCTCATAAAACTATTTATATTCGTAATTATGATATTTGGGCATCAGAAGATAATCCAATTTATACAAACTCTCCAATTACGATAAAACAATATTTGAAAATGGATATATATGGGCTAGATAAGATAAATTCAATGAAGGAAAGCAATTTAGATAATTGGACTAAGTGTACGATAAATGGTGAAACTTACGATTTTGGCTGGGGATATAATTCGTCAGAGATGGATTTTGTAATAAATGTTGATAAAGTAGACGGATTTTGGAATAATGGAGCAGATGTGACAATAGAGATTGTCCCTAAGATGGCTTTAGGACAAATGTCAGTACTATATGTAGTTTATGATAATGATGAGTCATATATAATTAAAATAACTATACACGATGTACAAGATGGAGATAAAGAATATGCTAAAAGAGAGGCTGAAAGAATTCTTCATATTGGGGGAGGTATGTATGTAAATAATCAAAAAGTAGATGAACCTACAAATTACAGCGATGACGAACTTACTGCTTCGGCTCAATTAATGATGGAAAGAGTGTATATTGGGGAAAATCCCTTGAGAATATTACCAAAACACGAGCAAATGATGTCTCCAGGAAAATTTATTAAAGATGAAGCAGGAAAAGTAACGGGATTTGAACCTTCAGGATGGATAAGGAGATGGAGTTGGGTAGACTCTTCAAAGTGGGCTAAAGACGATGGTTTGAAAAAACTTCTTGATCAAGCTGGACTAAGTGGCGTAAAGCGATGTACAATTGAAGACCAGCCTATGATACAAAGAGATTACCTTACTTTTTATGTATGTTCCTATACATTTTATTATGTCCCTTGGGAAAATGCTATATTTGCTACGTATAAGACCGAACGTCAGGAACAGTATAAGCCAGAAATAAGTACTTCAGAAGAGTTACAAAACAATATTGATGGAAGAGTAGAAAATGCAGTAAAAAGATATGAACTTGGCGGTTTATATACAGGAGAAAGTAGAGATAGGGTTCCTTTTATAGATGTTTTATCAGATACAAACAAATACACACCGAGTGATATTAGCCCTTTAGAGGCTAACGAAGTAGAAAAAAAAATAAGCTTAGTATTAACCATTATAACTAATATCGGAATGATACTTGCTGTTCTAATGTCAGCAATTATTGGTATAAAATATATGATTGGAAGTGTAGACGAAAAAGCAGAATACAAAAAAGATTTAATACCATATCTAGTAGGAGCATTTCTATTATTTGGAATTAGTGCAGTAGTTGGAGTAATACAAAAATGGGGTACAACTATTAATAAATTATAAAAAAGTTGCAAAAATATGTAATTTATTGTATAATAAAGTTAGTATAAAAATAAAGGATGGTGAGAAAATATGAAATTTGTTAAAATAATGTTAACTAGTTTTGTCATATTTATCTTACTGTCTCAAAGCGTACTAGCAGTTGGAGATATTTTTGATAAGGCAAAAAATTGGACAGATACTGGACAGAGTCATACTGATGTAACTATGGACACAACTAAATTAAAAACAGCTTCCAATACAATATATAATTTACTTTTAGCAGCTGCAACAGGTGTTGCTGTTATAGTTGGAGCAATACTGGGTATTCAATATATGATGGCTGGAGTAGATAAAAAAGTAGAAGTAAAAGAATCATTATTTCCATATCTAATAAGTTGCTTGGTTGTATTTAGTTCATTTGGAATATGGAAATTAATGGTTACGCTTATTAGCAATTTTTAGTTTTTAATGTTATCTTAGTAAATAAGATATTTAAAATAAATTATAAAATAAAAAGGAGGAAATTATATGAAAAAACTAGAAAAAGTTTTAAATGTACTTGTAATCGTTATTATGTTAGCTTGTATTTGTACAAATGTATTTGCAGTAGTCGATTTAAACCAAGTTACAGCAGACAAAACTTTACAAGATGGTGCAGATACAACTATTGAAAATATTGGTAGTACAATATTAACTATTATTACTAATGTTGGTATGATTTTAGCTGTTATCATAGTTGCTGTTTTAGGTATTAAGTATATGATGGGCAGTACAGAAGAAAAAGCAGAGTACAAAAAATCTATGATACCATATCTAGTTGGTGCTGTGTTAGTATTTGGTGCTTCTGCAGTTGGTAAAGCTGTAGTAGGCTTTGGTAGATCTGTAACAGGAGCATAATATTACAAGAATATTACATTTATATTAAAAATAGAAAATTTTCAACAAAAACCTTACATTTTGTAAGGTTTTTTGTTATAATATAAAGTGATATAATATAACTATTAGGAGGAAATTCTATGGCAACCCATATGATACCAAGAAATACTAAAGGAGAAGGAAGAATATTATTTATTTTCTCAACTAAGGCATTAATTTATACAGTAGTTGGAGGAGGAATAGGACTGCCTTTTTACTATTTATTTCGTATGTTAGGAATGAATATGGTAGGAATATTCATTATAGCATTTTTAGGACTAATTGGATTTATCATTGGTACATTTAAAGTTCCTAACTCTGATGGATTTAAAGTTACAAGACTGGTAGGAGGAGAAAACATAGATGATATTATATTAAGATATATCAAATTCAAGAGAAAAAAGAATAAAATTTATATTACAAAAGAGGGGGAAAAATAAATGGAAGCACAAGCATTAACACAGCTTTTAACTATGCTATTAGCATTTAGTATGATAATATTATTTGTTTTAATTGTAGTATTTATTACTTTAACAATAAAAAAAAGAAAGCAAGAAAATTCACCTAATAAGAATACAGATCTAAAACTAAGAGAAGAAAACAATACAAAAAAATCGAATATTATTCAAACAAAAGTATATACAACCGCAAACATAAAAACATTTATGAATTTTGATGAAATAAAAGATAATATGATTGTACAAAAAGATGGAAAAAGGCTAATAATGGTTATTCAATGTCAAGGCATAAACTACGACTTAATGAGTTCCATTGAAAAAGTAGGCGTTGAACAAGGATTCTTGCAATTTTTAAATACATTAGTAAGACCAATTCAAATTTATGTTCAATCTAGAAAAGTAAACTTAGAAGATAGTGTAGCAAATTACAAGAAAAAATTAAAAATTATAGAAACAAATTATAATAAAGCAAGAATGCAATATGAAGATGCTCAAAGAAATCCAAATATTAATCCCAAAACATTCAAATCAATTAAATTAGAATATGTTAGACAAAAAAATTTATATGAATATACAAAAGACATTATAGCAAACACAGAAAAAATGAGTTTAAACAAAAACATCTTAACTAAGAATTATTACATAGTAATTTCTTATTACCCAGAAAATTCAGAAGACTTATTCAAAAAAGAAGAAATATTAGACTTAGCTTTCTCTGAACTATATACTAATGCACAAGCAATTTTAAGAACATTATCTGTATGTGGAGTAACAGGAAAAGTTTTAAATTCAACAGAATTGGCAGATTTGCTATATGTTGCATATAATAGAGATTCTTCAGAAGTATATGGTATAGATAAAGCAATTAGAGCAGGTTATGATGCGCTTTATACCACTGCACCAGATGTATTTGATAAAAAGGTAGAAGAGTTAGATAAAATGATAGAAGAAAGAGCACTTAACCTTGCAAACGAAACAATTGATAGAGTGGAACTAAGAAATAGAAGACAAAGAGAAATAGAACAGCGAGAAAAAAATACAGATGAATTAATAAAAGAACTTGCAAAAAGTATGATAAAGGAAAATGAAGGCTATATAGAAGATTCTGTAGTAGAAGAATCTATACAAGAAATAGACAATATGAATGAAGAAAAACAGCAAACTAAGAAAAAAAGAGTAAAGAAAGGAGCATAATTTATGAGTAAGAAAAAAACAAAAGAAAGTGTTAACCAAGATTTAATCGAAGATAAAGAAAAAGAATTTAATATGTTTGAAACTAAAAATATAAAAGACATCATTGCTCCTTCAGGTATAGATACAACTAACTTAAATCACTTAGAAATAATTTCTCATACAAATAGGTTAGCAAGAAGCTTCTTTGTATCTACACTTCCTCGTATGGGAACATTTCCAGAGCTATTAAGAGAAATGTATGACTTTGGAGATATAAACGTTTCAGTATATATTGAGCCTATTCAAGAAGCAACATCTCAACAAGAATTAAATAAAACTATTAATGAACTAGAAACAGAAAGACTAGTTGCAGCAGGACAAGGAAACATAAATAGAGAAGCAGTTTTAGCACAAAAAAAATATGAAACAGAGCAATTAAGAGACGAAATAGCTGCAGGATTTAACAAAATGTTTGAAGCATCTATTATATCTACTTTATTTGCATATAACATAGAAGACCTAGAAAAATATACAAAATTATTAACAACAGAAATGGGAAAAACACAAATAGGAATAAAAACGGCGTGGGCAATGCAAGAAGAAGCATTTCAAAGTAATGTACCTCTTGCTACAAATTTATTGTCTAATAAAAAACACACATTTGATAGAAATTCTATGGGAACAGTATTCCCATTTACATCATCAGAAGTTGGGCATCCAACTGGTGTACCAATAGGATACAATAAACAAACAGGAACTCCTATTTTGTTCGACAATTTCCATTCATCTCTTACCAATTACAATATGGTTATTTTTGCTAAATCTGGTGCTGGTAAATCTGTTACAATGAAAACATTAATTTCTCGTTCTAGTGTTTTAATGGGAATAGAAAGTTTAGCACTAGATGCAGAAGGTGAATATACCATTGTTGCAGAAAGTTTAGGTGGAATTAATGTTATCTTAGGTCCAACATCTCCAACTATTATAAATTTATTTGATATTGAACCAGAATTAGTAAAAGATGAGATAACAGGAAGAGAAAGAGCAGTACTAAATGTACCAAATAAAGTAGAAGATGTTACACAAGCTTTACTTACAATGGCAAAGGGTAGTACAAGAAGTACAGAAGTAAACGAAGTAACAAAACAAATTATAGCAGAAGCCGTTGCAGAGGAATATGAAAGAGTTGGAATTAATAACAATATTAACAGTTTATATAAAAGCGATACAACATTAATTAATGGTGGGCAAATCGAAAAAGAAAAGAAAGAAATGCCAACAGTTGGTTCTTGGTATAAAAAAATTCAACAAAAAGCAAAAGAAAATACAAATGCAGATTATACAAAACATTATAGTTATTTAATAAAAGTTATGAAACAATATGTAAGAGAATATGATGGACAAATGGCATATTTTGATGGACAATCTACATTTGAATTATTAGATGGTGCGCCATTTATAAACCTAGATATTTCTCAACTAGAGGAAAGATTTGCAAGACCACTTGCACAACAAATATTACTTTCTTGGATTTGGGAAAAATTCGTTAAGAAGAATAGTGAAGATAGATCAAGAGCAAAACAAAAAAGGGTAATTGTAGACGAGGCGTGGATGCTTTTACCATACCCAGAAGCAGTAGAATTTTTAAACAAAATGGCACGTCGTGCGAGAAAAAGAAACGTATCACTTGCAATTATTTCTCAAAGATTTCAAGATTTTTATGAGAAGCCAGAGGCACAAGCAGTTCTTACATCATCAGATACAAAATTATTCTTAGCACAAGATAAATCAGAAATACAGTATTTAAAAGAAGTATTTAAACTTTCAGAAGGAGAAGCAAGCTATTTGGTAACAGCACAAATAGGAGAAGGGTTACTAAAGGTTGGGAACGAAACAGCTATACTTAAGATTACACCAACGAAAAAAGAATTTGAATTTGTAGAAACAAACTTAAATAAACTAGCTAATAAATAGAAAGGGGAAAACCTTAATAATGAATATGTATGTAAATAGCAAAAAAGGAAAAAAGTTCATATTAGTTTTGGTAATACTATTACTATTCAATTTTTGTTTCCCAAAACAGGTAAAGGCGATAGACTTTGACTTGGCAGGTGGTTTTTCTAGTTTACTTTTTTGGATGGAAAGAGGAATATTTAGACTAGTAAACGACTTATTTTGTGATGATAACAATGATTATGTTTATCATATTGAAGGATCAACAATACATATAGATAAAGATGATAATAAAACTGAAACACAAAAAGTTAATATTAGATTAAGATTAACACCAGAAAATATCATTAAAGGAAAATTTCTTTTATTTAATGCAGATATATTTGAAAATGTAACAGATGCATCAAAATACTACGATGCAGGACCTGGAAAGAATACAATAAGTGGAAGGGAAGGACTTAGAAATGTAATTGCAGGCTGGTATTATGCCCTTCGAAATTTCTCAATTGTTGCTCTTCTTTCCGTATTAGTATATGTAGGCATAAGAATGATTATGTCTACCATAGCACAAGATAAAGCAAAATATAAATCAATGTTTAAAGACTGGTTAGTTGCTCTGTGTTTATTAATTGCTATGCATTATATGATGATTACAATATTAAGTCTTACAACTAAAGTGGTTGACGCAATTGGAACCTCTGGTGGAGCAAATTCTCAAACAGAAGAAATATTTATTAAAATAGCAAACATAAATGAAGGCGATGAAGAAGATGTGGATGGAATTGAAGATGTAAGATGGCAAGAAACAAAAAATGGTGTAACAAAATATTATACAATAGGTGATGCCTTTGGTTATGAATTTTTGCTTTTAGCAGTACTAATATTTACAATAATATTTGCTTTTAAATATTTAAAAAGGGAATTTACGATTATCTTTTTAATCTTGCTGGGACCAATCTCTTGTATTACATATCCAATCGATAAAATATCAGATGGAAAAGCACAGGCATTTAATAAGTGGTTTTCAGAATTTTTATATAATGTTATTATTCAACCATTTCACTTGCTTATTTATATTGTTTTAGTTGGTTCTGCAACAGAACTTGCTAATGATAATATACTATATTCTATTGTTTGCTTTGCAGTAATGATACCAGCAGAAAAATTTGTAAAAGAAATGTTTGGATTTAGAGATAAATTAGGTTCTCCACTTGGAGCATTTGCAGGAGGAGCAATTGCAGGAAATCTACTTAGCAGAATGCGAGGCGGTGGTCCTTCAAAATCAAATAAAAATGATGATACAAGTAATGAATCTACAGATTTACCAGTAAAAACAAAATCTACTTCAGACTTAATAGGAAAAGGAGATGGCAGTGGAGATGATGGAACTGGTGGAGCTGGTGCAAATGGAAATACAGATGAAAATTCTGGAATAGATACAAGAGACCGTGCTGAATTAGAAGCAGGTACAGACGAAAATGCTGAGTCAGATATTAGTGCAAATGATAATCAATTAGATGCGAGTGAAAATGCTGAATCAGATGATGGTGCAAATGATAATCAATTAGATGCAGGTGAAAATGATGAGTCAGATGCAGGTGCAAATGATCAATCAGATGCAGGTGCAAATGATCAATCAGATGCAGGTGCAAATGATCAATCAGATGCAGGTGAAAATGCTGAGTCAGATGTTGGCGCAAATAATGAGAACGCAGGCCAAGGTGAAGACACAAATCCAAATGAAGATGCAAAAAATGGCGATAAGGAACAAGGAAGGATGGCTAGAGGATTTTCTGCAATAAGAGATAGACATAATAGAAAACTATATAGAAAATATGGAACAGCAAGTGGAAAAGAATTGTGGAAAAAAAGAGGTGGTGCTGTTCTTAAAGCTTCTGGAGGATTTGTAGGAAGAACAGTGGGAAAAACAATAAGAGGAGCAACAACCTTAGCTGGTGCTGCTGCACTTGGTACATTAGGATTAATGACAGGAAATGGAAAAGAATTTGCTATGGCAGGTGCTGCATTAGGAAGAGGAGCTGGCAATCTAGTTACAAAAAATAGAATTGTAAGTGCAACAGGAGAATACGCAAAAGAATTCAACAAAGGTGCCTTTAAAAAAGATACAAATAAACAAAAATTTATGACAAACGCTGCCAATATTGATAGAGCAAGAAGAAATTTCAAGGTTAGAAATGGTGGACGCTTAGGTTCAGCAAAAGATATTAATCAAGATCTTGAAGCTATGTACAAAATGAGACAATTTGGTGTTAATGATGCACTAATAGATGATGCAATGGATCAATACCATAAAAATCAAAATCAAGGCAAAATGAGTGATGAGGATGCATTAAATAGTTCAATTTTATCTGCAACTATGTTACAAGATTATACTAAAGACAAATTAAGAGATCCAAAAGCTATGGAAAGAGTATATAACGATTACTTTGCACGTTTTAAAGCGGCAGGCAATAGTGATGCAGAAGCAGATGAAAAAGTAAGAAAATTAATGAAAGATGGAGCGGAATTAAGAGGTGTTCAAAACATTGCTTTACCTCCAACTTCTAGCACGGTAGATTTAACTGTTCCAAGCAATCAACAAATGGTTACTGCTCTTGGAATTCAAGGTGGAATTGATTCGGGCGACATTCGTGCAGAACAAGTAAATGAATTAACTCTTAGATTACATAAAGAGGGTTACACTGGAAAAGAAATTATACAGATAGCGAAAAGTACATCAGATAGTAAAGTAAAAAGTGTAGAAGTTCTTGATAGATTTAAGGCTAAAGTAGAATTTTTGGAAGATAAAAACGCACAAGAACAGGCAACAAAATTTATTGCATCTCCTACCGGCAGTTCTACTAATGAAACTCCTAAAGTAGTAACAAAACAACAAGTAAAAACAGAAATGAAAAAGAGATTAGAAATATTATCTGTAGGGGCAGATCCAAAGGAATTAGATTCTATCAGAGCTTCTGATGATATGATATATGGACATCAAAGTCTTAGTGAAAAGCAAATGGCATTAAATATTGCAAGGAAAAATTCTACAAGGCAAATGAATAATTCACCAGAAATGACCAAAGGAATAAAAGAATTAGCAAAAGAACTTAAGAAAAATGGAACGGTATCTGATGATGGAATAAAGAAAGCAACAGAAATTTATGAAAGGGCTGCTAACCTTAAAGGTACAACTCTTGCAAGCGATTTTACAACAAAACCAAATATAAATTAATTAAACATAAATAAAGGAGGTTCACTATGGAAATAAAAAGAAAGATAAGATTATTCTTTTCAACCTATGGTGAATCTCTTTTTAAAATAATAGGAGTTATTCTTGTTATTTGGTTAGTAATAAGATTATTTAACCAAATGGCAGTAGATAATGCTAAAGAACGCAAGTTACAAAATGAATTAACTTATGAAAATCAAATAGAAAATGAAAAAAAGAATCAGTTGGAAGTACAAGAAAGAGAAATAATTGAAAATTTCATTGACTATTGCAACCAAAAAGAAATAGAAAAAGCATACAATATGCTATCAGATACTTGTAAGCAAGAAAATTATTCAACCATAGAAGAATTTAAAAATAAATATATTAATAGAGTATTTAATGTGTATATCTGTGATTACAAAATAGTTAAAAGCGAAGATATTTATACAGTAACATTAGTAGAAGATATGATTGCAACAGGTAAAACCAATGAAACTAAAGAACAAAAATACAAATTAGTTGGGGTATTGGAAAGAAAGATAGAAATATGCAAATAATAGGAGAAAAATTATGGGAGACAATTCAGGTGATAAATTAATAAGTATAATAAAAGATGCTGCAAAAAAAGCAATGAAAGCCATATTAAATTTAATTAAACCTGCATTGCCATATATTGCTTTAGGAGTTGCTATTTTGTTACTAATAGGTCTAGTAGTGGCTATATTTGTTGACTTTGACGAAATGGGACAAACTGAAGTATCAGAAGACAATTATAACAATGCAACAGAAGGGACAAGTGCTATTTATGATGGAAGTATATCTAGAGAAGAGTTTATACAAAAAGTAACTAACTATACTCCACCATCTGGAGTTAGTTCAGAAACAGGAATTACAAGATCTGAAGGTTACCAAAAAGGCTTTATAGATATGGCAGGTGATTACTTTGATATTTCTACAAACTACGGTTTGGATCCTAGGGTAACATTTTGTATTGGAATACACGAAAGTAATTTTGGTACATCCAGAATAGCAAATGATAAAAATAATTATTGGGGAATGGCAGCATATGATAATAGTGCCTACGGAAGTGCTCAAACATATAGTTCGATTGAAGAAGGAATTGAGTATTTATGTGAACTACTTAAAAACCAATATGTCTCAGAAGGTGGAGAACATTATCAGGAGATTTTAGATAAAAGTTATGATCCAAAAACATTAGAAGGAATTGGTTCAGTATATGCATCTGATCCATCTTGGGCAACAAATGTAAAAAAACATATGCAAAACATTTTTGGTGCGGGTAGTATAGATACTTCTTCATTTTTAGCTACTGCAAAAAGTGTTTGGCTAAAGGTTTGTAATAAATATGAAAAAGAAGGAAAACCAACTTATGGAGGATCTAGTAGAATACCATTAGATGAAGATACAATGCAAATTATAGATTGTAGTGCGTATGCATCTTGGGTATTATATGAATATGGATATGAAGGTTTTGAAGGACATCAAACAACAACAAAAGATTTTTTTCAAATAAATTGGAACGAACAATATGGCTGGGGAGAAATACCAGTAGGTGAAAAAGAAAATGTAATTGATAAAATACAACCAGGTGATATGTTAGTAAGATGGAATGGAAATAGCGATGTTCACCACATTACAATTATTGCAAAAATAGAAAATGGAAAAGTTTATGTATATGACTGTGGTGGAGGAGCTGGCAGTGAAAGATGGAAAAAGTCTGTAGATGGTGGACCTGTAGAATATACCACATTTATAACAGCTAATCGATCTTGGGCGCAAGCTCCTGGAAAAATAATAAGAGTCACAAAGCCAAATTAAAAGGAGGACAATAATTTGAAAGGATTAAAAATAATGATTATTATTGTTGTTATCATTATAGCAGTATTAATTGGATTATTATTCTATTTGAGTAGTAATTCAATAAAAGAGCCTAATTTAGCTGAAAACGCAATAGGTAATAATACCACAGGAAATAGCCAATTAAATAACTATGAAAATAATGTGACAAATTCTATTGATGATTCGGAAGAAGCGCCAAATCAACCTTTAGATACAGCTGAAGCAGATCCTAATGTTAAAGCAGTAACCAATATAACCAAATTTTTCACTGTATCTAATTGTATTCAACAGTATATAGATAGTATAACACAAAAAGACAGTACAGCAGTTTATTCTTTGTTAGACGAATCTTATATTAATACTAATCATATAACCAAGAATAATATATTGAGCAATACTGGAAACAAAGCTTACGAATTTACTCCACTTAAAATGAATATTTTAGAAGGTCTTAATACAGAAGCTTATGCCGTATATGGAAAAGTACTTGAAAAGCAAACTTCAGGATTAGGGGAAGATATTTATTTTATTGTAAATTTGTGTACCAATAATTTTGCATTTAGTATTTATCCATTATCAAATTATACAAACATAAATCAAATTAATTTAAAAAATGATGATAAAGATATTGCTAGAAATGACTATAATTTTTACTCATATTACAGAATTACAGATGAGGATTTAATAAGAAAATATATGTCCAATTTTAAAATAAATATTGCATATAATATAGATAATTCTTATAATTTAATAGATTCAGAATATAAATCTAAAAAATGGAACGGATTATCAGATTATAAAACATATATAGAAAATAATATGAATACAATAAGGAGCAGTATATTAAAAAGTTATCTTATTACTAAAGATGGAGATATAACATATTATGACTATATTGACAATTATGGAAATCATTATGTTTTCAAAGCAACAGCTGTTATGCAGTACACAGTATTTTTAGATGAATATACGGTTTTAGTTGGAGATAATAAGAAACAATATGATGAATTTGATAAATATAATAAGGGAAAATATAACTTAAGTAATTTTATAAAAATGGTAAATACTAAAAGTTATAAACAAATATATGATGCATTAGATCCAACATTTAAAAATAATAATTTTAAAACACAAGAAAACTTAAAACAATTTATAGAAAGCAATATGTATGCAACAAATTCAATAGAAATAACTGAAGTTGATAGAGATACTTACGAATATTATGTATTCAATTGTAAGCTAACTAATGAAGATAATAAGAGTGAAACAAAAGATATGGTTATTATTTTAAATCAAGAAGACGGAACAAATTTTACAATGTCATTTAGTTTTTAATTCATAAAATTTTAGCATTTGGAAAACATATTATAAAGGAGAAAAATATGTTTATACCAGATGCTATTTTTTATGAAGAAAAAGCCTATGAATACGAGCTTGGAAGAAGATTGTTAGATAATTACAAAAATCAAAACATTCCAATGGTAATGATTGAAAATCATAATAATATAGAGCAAATGAGGAAAAAAGAAAATAAAGAATTTCCATATATGAAAAGAAACCTAATTATAGCCACAAGAAAAACACATAAATATGTGGAAAATCATAAGGTTTCAGATTATTTAGTACCATATACATCTTCAGGGTGTATTGCTATGTGTATGTACTGCTATTTGGTGTGTAATTATAATAAATGCGCATATTTAAGACTATTTGTAAATAGAGAATATATGTTAGATAAAATAAAAAAAACAGCAGATAAGGCAGAAAAAAATTTAGTATTCGAAATTGGAAGTAATAGTGATTTAATTCTAGAGAACACTATAACAGGAAATTTAGAGTGGACAATAGAAAATTTTAAAGATCAAGAAAAAGGAATGTTAACATTTCCAACCAAATTTGATATGGTAGATCCAATTTTAAACTTGAATCATAATAAAAAAATAATTGTAAGAATGAGTGTTAATCCAGAAGAAATTATAAATGAAATAGAGTTTGGAACTTCTAGACTAAAGGGAAGAATAGAGGCAATTAATAAATTGGTAGAAGCAGGCTATATTGTAGGTGTATTAATTGCACCAATAATTTTGGTGGAAAATTGGAAAAAACTATATGAAGATTTATTAAAAAAGTTAGATATGATGTTAACAGAAAAGGCAAAAAAGCAGATATTTTTTGAATTAATTTTTATGACCTATAGCTATGTTCACAATGCTATTAATCACGAGGCATTCCCTAATGCAATTGATCTATATAACAAAGAAATGATGACCGGGCGTGGAAAGGGAAAATATGCATATAAGCCAGCAATTAAGGAAGAAGCAAAAAAATATATGGAAGATTTAATGCAAAAATACTTCCCAAATAATGAAATAAAATATATAGTATAATCATAAAATCACCTATGTTAGAATATAATTTACACAGGTGATTTTTTTGTTTAAAAAAATAATGTTATTTTGTTTAATTTTTATGATTTCTTTTGGTTCATTTTCTTGCATTTTAGCAGATGATGAAATAGATAGTGTTGAAATAAAAGATATTGACAAAACAATTGAAACTGCAACTCAAGCCAGTCAAATGCCACAGATAGATTCAACTTATGCCTTAGTATTAGATAGAGAAAATAAACAAATTTTATATGGAAAAAATGAAAATAAAAAGACGAAAATGGCTTCTACAACTAAAATAATGACATCTTTAATTGTAATAGAAAACACAAATTTAAATAATACAGTAGAAGTATCAAAAAAAGCAGCAGGGACAGGAGGGTCTAGACTAAAAATAAGTGCTGGAGATAAAATAACGGTAAGAGATTTATTGTATGGTTTAATGCTGTGCTCTGGAAATGATGCTGCAGTGGCATTAGCAGAGTATGTTGGCGGAAGTGTAGCAGAATTTGCAAATCTTATGAATGAAAAAGCACAGGAGTTAGGTCTTGTAAATACACATTTTGAAACTCCACACGGTCTAGACTCTGCCGAGCACTACACAACTCCTTATGAATTAGCAATTCTTGCAGATTATGCATTAAACAATAAAGTTTTTGCTAATATTGTAAAAACAAAAACGTGTAATATAACTATTAATGGCAACGTAAGAACAATAAGCAATACAAATGAATTATTAGGAAATCTAAATGGTGTTTATGGTGTAAAAACAGGATTTACTAATGGTGCAGGTAGGTGTTTAGTAACTGCAACAAAACGTGGAGATATTGATGTTATTTGTGTTGTTTTAGGAGCAAATACTAAAAAAATAAGAACAGCAGATAGTGTTAAATTAATAGAATACACATTTAATAATTATGAAAAAATAAATATAGACGAAAAAATAAAATCAGAATTTAATAATTGGAAGAATATAAATGAAAATAAAATTACAATAGAAAAGGGAAAGCAAGATAAGGTAAAAATAAAGCTTGAAGAATATAACTTAAAAAATTATATAATCGAAAAAAATACACAAGATAAAATAGCCATACAAATTAATGCCAATTTAAACTTAATTGCACCAGTAGAACAAGGTACTTCTATTGGAGAATTAACAGTTTTTTATAACAATCATATAATATTAAAAAAAGGAATACTTACAGATGAAAAAATTGAAAAAAAAGATATAGGAACATACATATTAGAAATTTTGCAAAATTACGGAAATTATTTAGAAGAAGTATTATAGTTATGTAATTATAACAAAAATTTCGCAATACACCTTGACGAATAAGAAAAATTTTGTTATCATATTTATGTTACAAAAAATGCAGACAATAAGTAAGATTATGTGTGCAAATAAGGTACTCGCAGGTATAGTTTAGTGGTAAAACATAACCTTGCCAAGGTTAAGTTACGGGTCCGATTCCCGTTACCTGCTCCATATGTATCAATTGAACAAAGTTACAGTGAATAGATAATGGTTAATAATGAATAGAGAATAATTTAGGAAAAACAAAAGGATGAAAGTTACTATTCACTATTAACTATTAATTTTTCGCAAGTAACAATGAAACATAAGAAAAATGATTCGTAAGTATAATAAAATATATATGGCGAGTTAGCCAAGCGGTAAGGCACGAGTCTGCAAAACTCTGATTCATCGGTTCGATTCCGATACTCGCCTCCATTAACGAAAAAAATGACAAATTTCTAACATTAAGTTAAGATTTTGTCATTTTTTTATTCTCTTAGAGCTGCGTGCATTTTACATTAAAGATTGAAAAAACATTCAATTTTTAGGTTTACTCATTTGACTTATACATTATAATTTATAATAATGTTATCCAATTTCTTCTTCCATACATAACTCTTACAATTTGTATATTTTCATCATTTATTCTATAAAAAACAATATAATTATCAACTACTAGTTTCCTAATTTTAAATCTTTTGATTATATCATCATCTATAATAGAATACATTTCTGGATTATCTTTTAGACTATCTATTTCTTTTTTTATTTTTGTAATTAGTTTTTGAGCAGTATTAGGTTCTTGTAAATTATATTTAATGTATCGTTTTATGTCTATTAAATCTTGTTTTGATTCCACTGAATATTCTATATTATATTTTTTCAAAGGCAAATCCTCTTTCTTTTTTAAATTTTATCTAACTCGTCAAAAACTTCTTTTGATGAATATTTTTTGCCATTTTCTAATGACTTAATTCCTTTTTCTAATTCTTTATATAAAGCATACTTATCTGTTAAAAGTTCGTATAACTCAATACTCATTACTGCTAAATCTCCTGCACCATTTTTAGTAATATATACTGGACTATTTGTTTGATGGCAAATTGTAGAAATTTCATTATAATTATTTCTCAAATCAGAACTTGGTCTAATAATTGGCATACTAAACACCTCCATAAATATTATATACATATTTTATCAAAATATTGATATATAGTCAATATTTTTCAAGTAATTATATTTTTAAAATATATAAACGCAATCACAGTTACATTAAAATTACATTAAAAATTGCTTTCTGCATCTTGAAAGTGTTGATATTACTATAACTTCAAAAATACAAAACCGGAGTATGCCTCCAAAGTGAAATCAAGTTCCATAGATTCTTAAGGATTCTGTGGAATTTTTTTAACTAAAGAAAATAGTAAAGGTAGAAAAAATAGAGCAGAGACTTATACCCCTTCTCTGCTCTATTTTTAATTCTCTAAACTAGAATTTAAACCATTCTTTTATTTTATTTATTATTTTTCTAAATATACTTTCATGAACTATCACTACTGGTAAAAACTCATTTCTGTTTGCTTTTCTTTCTTCAAATACCTTTTCTACATCGTATTTTTCTGAATCCTTCATCTGATTATCATATAATCTTTTATCAAATTCTTCTTTTTCTTCATCGTCAGATAAATATTCTCTATAGATATATGCAAGCATTGATAAGGCTTTCGAAGATATTTTTGATTCCTTTAATGGTTTTGTATAGTCTATGGTTGATACATAGCTTTCATCTTTGTTTGAATTTAGTCCCTTTATAAGATCTAATGGTATTCTTTCCATTTCTTCTTCATCTGTATGCTTTAAAATGTCAAGTACTTCTGAAATTGAATATTGCATTTCTTTTGTAATTGTCATTTTTGTTGTCCTCCTATTTCATCTCTTGTAATTCCTACCGGTATAGGAATTATTACTGTAACATTTTGTACTGCATCTTTTATGTTTTTTTGTGTTACAACTTTTCCTTCAAAAATTTGTGCATCATATTGTTTATATAGTCCTGGATTCTTTTTAGTAATTTCATTCTCTGTTCCTGATATTGTATGTTCTACTCTATTTCTAAAACTATCTATTCCATTATGCATAAATAATTTTGTGTGCTTTGCATTTAAAAATTCTTCTCTAGACATTTCTATGTAATCTTTGGCAATTTTTATAAGTCTGTTTTCTCCTTCTTCTATTTCATAATTTTCAAATGCTTCTTTAGGAACAAATGTCATTCTCGTTTCATGAGACCCTTCTAGTGGTTCACTTACAAAAAGATGACCTTCATATTCTCTAGGATTAATATAAACATATGTTGTATATGCATTTTTCTCTATATTTCCCTCTTCATCTATTGTTCCATTTATAACTCTATATTCAGGTTTTAAGCTTCTGAATATTTCATCTCTTTCTGTAAATGGATATATTGGTGATTTTCTAAGCTCTGAACCTATGCCTATTACCCTATTTTTTCTTTTTCCTTTTTCATTTTGTCTTTGCATAGCTAATCCACCATCATATACATCTGGTTCTTTTTTCATTTGTACTAAATAATCATAATATTTAGTTAAGTTTGTAGCTAAGTCACGCATTGCAGTGCTTGTATCTTCTACTACTTTCTCTGAATTTAAAATATCTGCAAATGCACTTTGGACATACTTACTTGTTTCTGGAGTTAAGCCCAAATCTAAGCTTAACACTTTATCAAGTCTTTCTGCATTTAATACACTCATTATAGCAACATTTAATTCTTCACTTGTGATTTGTGGTAATTTACTTTCTGGATTTGGATAATCTGTTACTATTAGTTTTGACCATTCATCCGCTCCTTTTATTAAGAGTTTAGATGAATTATTAAATCTATCTGGTTTAATAATAATCTCATCTATGGAATCTGGATCATTATTCCTAAAACTTGCCATTTCTTTATAATTTGGCGTATTTTGAATAAATATATTTACTAACGCCTTTTGAATAATTACTCTATCTAACTTTTCAGTAAAAAGCCATTCAAACGGTATTTCAATATTTTTTGAATCTCCTGCTAAAATATCTTCTTGTGGCAATTTAGAAAAATAATTACCTAAAATATCTAAGAAAGATTCTTTCATTCTTTTGTTTCCTCCATTATTTCTTTAGATTACGTTTTTATTGTACTATAAACAATAGTAAAAATCAATATAAATGTTTCAAAAATTGTAGGTTATTGTAATTGGGTACTGCTTTTAAATAAAAAAGCAGTACCCAATTACTAAATAAAAAAGTGACCTTCGGCAAGTGGCAAAACTTGAATTAGTTCTTTTAAGTAATCACACATATCTTTTTTTTCTATACTATTTTTTGCTAATATATCTACTTCATATATAAGGCTTTCCCCTATATAAATTGAAATTTTACCGAAGTTTATCTCCTTCACATACAGGAGCATTTAATATTGTTTTTATTTCTACTTCAGCATTTATGTCTTTTACATTTTCTTTATTTACAGGATACAAATTTATATCATTTTCTTGAAGTTTGAGTCTTACATCAGAATTTTTCCCTTTAATTACTGAAAATTTTTCATTTTCTACAAGTCTGTCAAACTTTTCATGTAATATATATGCGATATCTACCATTTGATAGTTTCCAAAAGTATATTCTATTATTTTTATACTATCTTTTGTTCTATCTTTTTTAGTGTCCGCCCCAAGTACAACCGAAATTATATCCATATTTTCTCTTTTTACTGATGTAACTAAGCATCTGTTAGCTCCATTTGTAAATCCGGTCTTTACTCCATATACACCGATTAAGATTTCCTAAAAGTTCGTTAGTATTATAAATGTTTTTATAATTTCCGATTTATATTTACTGTGTATTCTTTTGTTTTTACAATTTTTGCAAATTCATTTATATTAAGCGCATAATCCGTAATTTTTGCAAGTTCGTATGCAGTTGTATAATGTTCTTCTTCGTCAAGTCCGTGAGGAGTTACAAAATGAGTGTCTGTTAAACCTAATTCTTCTGCTTTTTTATTCATTAATTTACTAAAGCTTTCTATACTTCCTCCTACATGTTCTGCTAGTGCTACTGCAGCATCATTTCCGCGAGCATAGAAATAATCCATATAATAAATCTAAAATCGTTATTTTATCATTTTCATGAAGTCCAAGTCTTGATCCTCCTGTCCCTGCGGCCTTTTTTGAGATTGAAATTGTTTGTTTTAAATTTTTTACATTTTCAAAAACTATAATTCCGAGTCATAATTTTAGTAGTTGATGCCATTTTGCACCTTTCATTTTCTTTTTTGCCAAATAATATTTTCCCGTGAATTTCTATCATATACAACAGCATGCCTCGAATTTATTATTGGTGTTTTATTTATATTTGTTTCAACATCTTCCACTAAACTACTTATCTCGTCAATTTCCAAATTATCATCAGATGATTCAATTGCAAATGTAATATTACTCATTATAGTTTCAAAAAGTAATATTAAAATAATTATATATTTTGTTTTTTGTAATAAAGATTTTAACATAAAAACACCTCTACACATTTATATGTGCTTAGAGGTGTTTTAATTCTTTTAAACTTTATGTTGAAGCATGTTTTCCGCGTGACATTCTCTTTAGTTTATTAATTAAATTATTTCCGTATTTTAAAATTATCATTTGTATTTTCTTTGATCTCATCTGTTTCTTTTACAAATTCTTCATGTATCTTTGGGGCTGGAAGTTCTAGATTCTCTTCTTTTTGTTTAGATAATACAGAATCTATCTCTATCTTCCAAAGAATTATTAATTCTTCTTTAGCCTTTTTTATCTTTTCTTCTTGCTCTGTAATTATACTTTTTGATATATTAACTTTATCTTCTATATCATCAACTTGATTTTTTAAACTTGTAAGTTTTTCTAGTTGTTCTTCATTTTCTTCACTTTCTAAGTTTTTAATTACAGATGCAAATTGTTTTTCTCGTTCATACGAACTCTTTAGTTTTTCTAGACGCATCTCTAAATTATATGTTTGATTTGCATTAATTAAAGTTGTTGCGTCTAATATTATGTTCCTTAATGTTTCCATTCTTTGGTATCTTGCTTCTTGCATTTTAAAATTTATAATGCCAGTCTTTTTCTCTTTTGTTTTTAATATTTCATTTATATCATTCGTACTTCTTAATACTATTTTTTTTCTTATGTTTAGTTTCCTATTAACAGATTTATATTCACGGTTAGTTAAGATGTTTTGTACAGAATTAAGATTTTCTAGTGCATCATCAATTATAGAAAGTATTTCTTTTGGATCCAAAAGCTTTTTATAATCTTCTTTCATTGTTGATAATATCTTAATTCTTTTTTGCCTTGCATTGCTGAATTTTGGCAATTTTGATTGAATATTTCTGTCAAAGTTCTTTAGTATTTCATGTGGAATTGGCAATGTATTAAAATGTGTAGCCTTATCTACTATATCCAACTGTTCTTGGATAAAAGCCATTCTTTCTTCTTCTGTATATTCCAATTTGTATTTTTCTTTTGCTTCGGCAAGTCTATTGCCTTTAATGCTATATTCACTGTAATCTATAGCTTTGACATCATCTAGCTCCTCAAATTCTTCTATTAAGTCTTCAATTTCTTCTTGAATTTCTTTATATATATTTCCAAGACTTTTGATAGCTTTTTTTATTATTCTTTCTGCTCTAATTATATCTACTCTGTATAACATATACTCTGTTATTTTAAGTTTTTCTATATCTTCTGGTATTGTTTTAATTTCTTCTACCAAATTTATTATTTTATTTTTCGCATCTACTTTTTCTTGATATTCTCTGTCTATTTCTTTTTCAATTTTATCTATCTTTTTTTGATTTACTTTTTCTTTATTTTTAGCACATTCTGATTCATATTTTTTTACATTTTTTTCTTTTTCTTCTTTTATTTTTATATCTAGAGAGGCAAGATATGCTAGTAAACTAGATATTGGTATTGCTTCTATATTTTCATTTCCGCATTTACTTTACCTCCTATTTTTCTTCTGCATTTTAATTTATTATATCACATTATATGACATATTATGTTACATTTTCTTTACATTTATATTACGTTTTTGTAACTAAAAAGTATGGTAATTTATAGATAGTAAAAATCAAATATAAAGAAGTCCTATATATTAATATTTAGCAGTCAAGACCCGGCTGAGAGACCCAGAATATGGTTTGACAATAAATATTAATATATAGGACTTCTTTTAAATAAAGTTACATAGTCTATAAATTGAAACATTTTTTATTTTTATAAATTAAACGAAAGTTCAAAATCTGTTCCTTCACCTAATAGCATAATGAATGTTTTTGTTATCTCTTGATTAGATTTTCCAGATTTATCTGTAATTTTTACTTCATATGTATAATATGTGCCTGCTTCATTACTGTATTTTTCGTAATCAAGCTTATTTTCATCAAAGAAATTTGATTTTATATAATTTTCAAATTCCTGTTGTGTTTTAAAATTATTTTCTTTAAAACTATCAGCAAGTAAACTATATGCATATTTATAATCACCATCATTTAATGCTAGTATAAATTTGTTCAAGTTTAGTACTATTTTTTCTTGTGTATTTGACTCATTGTATTTTTTATTAAACTCTGGAGTATCAATTGTGTATGCATCAGGAATCACCAAATAATTTGCAATTTCCTTAACCTTGAATATATAACTATTTTCATTTGAATCTGTACATATAATACGTTTATAATCATCGAAATATTCAACCTGATATTTAGTTATATTTGCATTAATAAATCTATAAAAGTTATTGTTTATATATTCTTTGAATTCTTGTACATTCTCAAATTTTTTTGTCTTATATTCTTCATCTAAATGTTCATATGCACTATCTAAATCATACATAAGTCTGTTTTGGTAATCTTTAAATAATTCTTTTGCGAATGTCTCGTCATTTGTTAAATTAAATTTATATGAATTATATACTATATTTTTTATTTCTTCTATATCTATTTTTAACTCTTTGCCAAGTTCTATATTGTAATCATAACCACTTGGATAAATCTCAAAAGCACTATTTTTACTGTCAAGAGAAAGCATTATAGCAAATTCTTCCTTTTCTCTTGTTTCTTTTTCTATTACATTTCCATATATAAAATATATTCTTACATTTTCATTAGAATCTACATAATATACATTATTTATTATTACTTGAACATTATTATAATTTCCTAATTTTTCTTGTATATTGTCTATTGTAATATTATTCTTTTCCTTATATTCTGATGCAAGATAATTATATACTTTATTTTTATATGCTTTTATTTCGCTCTCTAATACTTGATTAGATAAACCTCCTGGATTTTCGTTTTCTTCTTCAACTTCTAACACAAGTACATTCTCATTTTTCATGTTAAACTGGGTTAAATCATAATAATAATTTTCAATAATTTTTTTAACAATATAATAATTATTTGTATTTTCCAGATTACTAATTGTTCTTTCGACTTTTATATTTAAATCTGTATCTTCTATCTCATCAATATGTACGTATTTGTCTCCTTTCATTATACTTAATATTAATGCAATAATAATTATTATTAGTATAATTAAAGTTAATATAGTAACTTTAAGATATTTCATATATTCTTCTCTCTCCTATCTCTTAATTAGGTGCCCTTAAAGCAAATATGAATTCACTACTTTTATCAGCTGAATATGGCTGAACTTGATGAATACTCCAATTTCCTCCAGCGTTATACCATGTTCCGTCTCCAACATATAATTGTACGTGAGTAATTACACCATTGTTTTCTCCATCAGTATCCATGAATACTATATCTGCTGGCTGAAGATTACTATATGAAGAAATTATAGACCATCCTCTTTGTTTTAAGTAATTTGAAAGAGTAGTTGCACCATTGGTATGTACATCCAACTCACCCGTTGATTCCAATACCCATGATACAAATGTTGCACAGCACGTTAATCTATAGCCATAACTTCCTGGTACTTTAGAATTTTCGAAGTTTGCACTAAGACCACAGTTTGCAATACCTGCAGACCTATGTTCACTTCTTGAAGACTCTCCTCCTCCTAAACAATAGTAATATAAATGCTCTGGGTCTGACATATAATCATGTATCTGTTTTGCACATTCTAAAATTGTACCACCTACTGCATTAATCTGGTTTCCCGAACGATCTATATATATCCCTTGTGTAAATAAATACCAGTTTGCATATTTTCTATCACCAACATCATTATAGTTAAATGGTCTTACACCATTGTTATTTGGAAGTGTGAAATTTACTTTTATTGCTTCTGGGTCTATATTTCCCTCTGAATCTATTGAATTTCTATATGCATCTGCAAATCCTATTATATTTCCATACTGGTAACATACTGCAACTAAAGCATCTCTTTGACTTTCTGAAAGCGTTAGTCCTTGAGTACTTAAATATGCATCAACTTCATTTTCAAATCCAGCTAAAATTTCTGAATATACTGCATCTGCTACATCTTTTGCAACTAATGACCCTGTGTCTAATGTAGTTACATCTACGCCTCTACTTGCAAAATTGCTTTGCCAGTTATAATATCCTCCTCCAAATCTTGGATGACTTACTCTTACATTATTAGAATTTGTTATAAATGTTGCTATGCCATAAGATATATTATTATGTCCTCCACTTCCATCTTCAAATACTATATAGTTTAATCCATCTTCTGACATATATCTTGAAGGTAGTATTGAAGATAATCCTGCTTCATATTTCCATAAAGCATCATTTTCCCACGCTTTTATATAATTTTCAAGTTTACTACCTGATATAGTCTTTAATGCACTAGTTTCAAATAGAGTTAAAAGCTTATCAATATCTACCTCATAATCACCTTCTCCAGTATATATATTCCAATAATATCTCATAAGCATTTCTTGCATTTCTGTATCTTCGCAATCTTCAAGTAAATTAATTAATCCATCTATACGTTGTTCAGAATATATCGTAATTTCGGTTACTGGAACATTAAAATTTTTATCACTATCTTCTGGAAGATCAAATTTTACAAGTATTCCATTAGGATCATATTTATTTTCCTCTGGATGTTCTTTATCATATTTTCCAGTACTGTTTTTCCAAAGACCTAAAAATTTTTCATAATTTATCTTCTTTTCTGTTAGTGGAACAATATCCCACGAATAAGATTCTATATCAAATTTTGTAGAAGTTGAATAAAGCAAAGTATCGTTTGATGTATAGTTTATTGTTTCTGTATAAGTTTGTCCTGCGGCTGTTGGAGGCTCTGCTTGGCCTATACTACCTTCTCCAGAATATGTAAGCCCTGCAATTTCTTCTTCTGAATATTCATAATTTATTATTGCTTCTTCGCCTGGTGAAAAATGATGTTTTACTGGCTCTGCTGCTCCTTGTTCATAATCTATGCACCACGTATATGCTTCTTTTATAAATACATTTGCTGTATTTTGATAAGTCGTTACTACTGTTATTTTAGTTTCTGCATCTCCTGCTGGATATGTATAACTTGGAGCTGATTCAGAACTTCTTTCCCAATGATATGTTGTCTCTTCACTTTCCGATGAGTCAGTTCCTCCGTAATAACTTGAGCCTCCAGTTGAGTCCTCTACTGAATTATAATATTCAGTAATTGATTTTTCAGCATGATAAGATGTATCTACTTGTGTATCTGTTGTTATAGTTAACTGGTCTTGTACCATTAATACTATTTTACTTTCTTTTAACAATAAATCTATTACTGCCATAACATATTCTGGATTTTCTGTTTCTTTAAGAAGTACAAATAAAAAATTAAATGGCATTTCACACAAATTTGTAATTGTTTCATATGATTTTGTATTTTCTTTAATTTCATATCTATGTAATTCTGGAACTTCAGTACCATTAACTGTAACAACTGTTTCTTCATATGTTGCATAATATATGACTCCTGGTCTTGAGCCATTAAGACCTCCATCTTCAGAATTTGAATCTAAACTAAATGAAAAATAATCTAATGCGTCTTCTGGATGATCAGATTCTATTAATGATTTGAAAGTAGGTCCTTGTACATCTCCACTTGAATTGTCATATGGTAAATATTTTAATAGTCTTGCCTCTTCAGTTGTTCCATCTTTATTCATTCTTGTTCTTTGAATTTCTGCAATACCTTGTTGTACATAATTTCCGTCTTTATTAACTGGATTTATAGGGTCAATTGATGGATCTATTGTTCCAGTATCATCCCCTAATCTAGGGTATGAGCTTGCAATTTGTGCTCTTATCATTTTAACTAGATATTTTTTATAGTCCTTTGTTTTGAACCATTCTTCCAAAATTTCTTCATCAAAATCTGCGTTATTTTCATCATATACAAATTCTTTTTTGTCTAGATTTGGATTTTTATCATGATAATATCCTTCATAATACGCTTTATTCAATAATTCTAGATATTTTTTATCTATATCTTTATCTATATTAAAATCATAGTTACCTGTTTCTTCGTCATTTTTTATTTCTACTTCTTCTGCAATTGTAGCTCTAGATGCAACACTAGATGCATTATTATCTCCTATTTTATCAATCAAATATATCAGACCAAATACAACTACTGCGCCTAAAATTATAGGCCAAAATGCATTAACAAAACTGATAATACCTGCAATAACAGATTTTATTGCTCCAATTACTTTAATTATATTTTTTCCACGTTTTGCACTTTGTTTGGCTTGGTCATATTTTTCTTGGGCTTGATTAGTTTCTTTTTTTTCTTGCTCATCCATAGATAATTTCTCCTTGCATTTTATACTTTTATATCAAATTCTATTTGTTCTTTTTCTTCTGCTCCTTCAATATAATTTTCATAATTTAATACAACGTCTTTTAGTCCGAATCCTTTAATTGCTCTGCTTTCTGGATTATACATTTTATTAAATTTTATTTTAAAATTCATTTGGTTCTTTTCTCTAATTTTTAATACCTCATCTGCAATTTCATTTAAAGATGCCTCATATTTTATGCTATTTCCATCATACAAATACATTGTTCTTTGCTTTTCTTTTGTGTCTAACTTTATCATTTTATTAGTAGCATTTTTTACTGTAAAATCTAATACTGTATAATCTATATACATATATATTTTATTTACATTTACAGTAATTCCATTTATAGTTTGACTTTTATTTACATTAGAATATCCAACAAAATTGCTAATATTTAAATAATTTTTATTTCCTCTTTTATCAACTGTTATATAATCGCTCATATTATTTTCAGAGTTTACATTTCCAGTTGCTAGAATGTCTTCTATATATTTTACAAAATAAGTATCATAATATAAGCTAGAATACCAATTTTCTAAAGTATACATTCTTTTAATATTAAACATTCTATCTACATAAATAGTTTTAAAACGCTCTAATGAAGGATATACTTCTGTTTTACATTCATTAGATAACATATCATATGCCAAATCATATTTTCCCTCATTACAGTATTCTATAAACCTTTTAATTGTTTGTATGTTTGATTCATTATTTTCTACTTTTTCTCCTGTTATTGCGCTTGTATCTTTTTGAGAAATAGCAGTTTTATCAATATTATTATCTTTTAAATTAGACCTTTCATTAGATCTTTTTTCTTGCATTTCTGCTGCAAGAGCATTTAAGGTATATATAACGATAAGGATGAGGGCAATTATGATAACAATTGCTATAACAAGTAGTCTATTTTGGTTATATAGTCTAATTAATTTATTCATATCTATATGTCCTCCTCCTTATCAAAATATTTTTATTTTATGAAGTCATAAAATCTTGATCTTCAAGTATTTTATCTATTTCTTTTGATATTTGACTATCTGATAATCCTGCAGCTTTAAATTGATTATACATCGTACGTTTAAATACTTCATTCTCTCTCGTTCCTGTTATCCATGCATTTGGACTAAAGTTTCTCGTCATTCTCGCTGTTATTAACATTCTCTCCATTGCTTGTCTGTCTGATAAATCATATCTATCTATCTCTTTTCCGTTAAGTTTTGTCTTTAGTCCTTTTAACTTATTACCATTTTTATCTTTTCCTTCTTTATATACATTTTCCATTAACCACAATGTTTTTGCTATTCTTCCAAAGTCTGTTTCTCCGTCATTTAGTAAAGCTTGTAATTCTTCTCCTTGTATTAACTTATCAACTTTGTTACTATCATTAAATGCTTTCATTAATGCATCTCTTAATTCTGGACTCTTTTTAAAGTTTTTGTCATATGTATATTGCTCATGTGCTTTTAATTGTGATCCCCAGAATGATGTCCTTGCTGAATTCAT
>CANQDX010000001.1 GCA_947594065.1 uncultured Clostridia bacterium | reverse complement strand
CCTATTTCTGAAAAGTCTGCCTCTGCCAATTTCTTTTTATTGTATGAATTCATACTATGTTCCATAATTAATTCATTGTAGATATTATCTAAATCTTCCATAATATTCCTTTCTCATTTTGTTATATATTTTTCAAACATTTTATATGCTTTATTTAGTGCATTTACTAATTTATCTACATCATTTTTGGTATTATAGAAATAAAAGCTTGCCCTACAAGTAGAGTCTATTCCTAAATAACGCATAAGTGGTTGTGCGCAGTGATTGCCAGAACGAATGCACACACCTTCTGTATCTAAAATACTTGCTACATCGTGTGGATGTACTCCTTTTATATTAAAAGAAATAACCCCTAAGTGATTTTCTTTATTTGGTGTTAAATATAAATCTATATAATCCAATTTTGATAACTGCTCTCTTGCATAATCTACTAGTTCATTTTCTATTTTTTGAATAGTAGCATAACCTATTTTTTCTATATAATCAATTGCAGCAGCTAACCCTACTGCTCCCTCTACATTTTGTGTTCCTGCTTCAAATTTATTTGGAAGTGGAGCAAAAGTAGTTTCTTGCTCATATACATATTCTATCATATCTCCCCCCATTAGAAAAGGAGACATTTTATTTAATAATTCTTTTTTGCCATATAAAACACCAATTCCAAGTGGTGCAAGCATTTTATGTCCTGAGAAAACTAGAAAATCAGCATCTAAATCTTGTACATCTATTTTTATATGAGGAATGCTTTGAGAAGCATCTACTACAACAATTGACCCTTTTTTGTGAGCATATTGAATAATTTTTTTAACATTATTAATTGTACCTAAAACATTAGAAATATGTGTAATTGCAACAATCTTTGTTTTATCTGTAATTTTAGTTTCTATTTCATTATCAGATAATTCAAAATCTTCATTAATATACATATAATTTAGTTTGCTTCCTGTAACCTTGCAAACTTTTTGCCAAGGAACTAAATTAGAATGATGCTCCATAATAGATAAAACAACTTCATCGCCTTGTTTTAAATTTTCCATTCCATAAGAATATGCAATTAAATTCAAGCTTTCTGTAGCATTTTTAGTAAAAATAACTTCTTCAGTATGTTTACTGTGAATAAAATCAGCAACTTTCTGCCTTGCTCCTTCATAAACTTGAGTAGCTTCTATACTTAAAGAATAAGCTCCTCTGTGAGGGTTTGCATTATACTTTTCATAATATTCTTGAACCGCTTTGATTACTTCTTGTGGTTTTTGAGTTGTTGCACCACTGTCTAAATATGCAATTTTTTCGTTTTCTAAAATTGGAAAATCTTTTTTGATATCCATTTTCTTCTCCCTTTAATCTAATTTTTTATCTATTTGCTCTATAATTTCTTCTTTTAATTCTTCGTTTTTTATATTTTCTAAGATTGTATTAAATTTGGCTTTTACCATTATTTTTCTGGCTTCCTTCAATTCAAAGCCTCTACTCATAATATAGAATAATTCCTTTTCTCCTATCTTTCCACTGCTAGTTGCGTGATTTCCTTCCACATCTTCTTCACTGCATAATAGAACTGGTAATGCAATGGATTTTGCAGTATCGGAAAGAAGCATACAAGATTCATTTTCATTACCTTTTGCCTTTTTACACCCTTTTTTAAAATCAATTGTGCCTTTAAAATGCTTTGTTGCACTATCTTTTAAAGCACCTTGTACTTCAATATTCATATTAGATTTTTTTCCATATAATTCACCAATATAATTTAAGTCAAATAGCTGTTTTTCAGCTCCTAAATAAATGGAATCTAAGCTATTATTTGCTTCTTCTCCAATTAAATTAGAATAATAGTTAGTAATACTGTTTTTTCCTCCAAAATCTACCATAGTAAAGTGAACATTTGCTTTTTCTTTTAATTCATTTTCAATGCTAATAAAGTTATAGGAATCATTATTTAATAAATTAACAACAATGATGTTTAGGTTTGCATTATTTTCAGCTTTTACTCTTAATATACTGTTATGATATGCTTGTATATTTTCTATGGTTTTATATGTTAAAATAATAGTCGCTTTTGCATTTTCTGCAGCTGTAATTTGAATATTTTCTATTAGATTTAAATTATCTTCATCAAAGTCAAATTCAATAATTAATTCATTATTAGATTTACCATTTACTAGAATATTAAGAGTTTGATTTGCATTTTCCTTTACTTGTGATTCTAGAAAGCTTCCTAGTCCATAACTTAAGTTATATGGTTTAATAGAATTATTGATTATAATGTTAGATGATTCATTTATAATAGTAACGTTTTCAAAATTTTCTATATGCTCTGGAATAGGAACATTTTGTAGTGTTATGTTATTAATGTTAAAGTTTTTTGATGTTCTAATTGGTGTTTCATTTAATTCTATTGTTTTATTCATTAAAATTCAATTCCTTTCTATTTATCCAATAGCTCCTTGTAATTCAAGATTAATTAAATTATTCATCTCTACCGCATACTCTACTGGCAATTCTTTTGAAATCGGATAAGCAAATCCTCTTACAATCATTGCTTTTGCATCTTCTTCAGAAAGTCCCCTACTCATTAGATAAAAAATAGTTTTATCACTTAATTTACCTATTTTAGCTTCGTGTGAAAATTCTACCTCATCTGTTTCAATGATGTTTGTTGGAATAGTATCTGATCTTGAAATATCATCTAACATTAGAGATTCACACGATACAGAGCACTTACTATTTTTTGCATTTTCACTTACTTTAACAAGTGAACGATACGTACAAGTTCCACCATTTTTTGAAATAGATTTAGCATTTACAACACTAGATGTATTAGGGGCATTGTGTACCACTTTAAATCCATTATCTAGATTTTGTCCTTTTCCTGCAAAAGAAATACCAGTAAATTCTGTTTTAGATCCTTCTCCATTTAAAATACTCATTGGGTATAACATAGATTTTTTAGAGCCAAATGAACCAGATACCCATTCCATTTTTGCATTTTTTCCTACAATTGCTTTTTTTGTATTCAAGTTAAGCATATTTTTTGACCAGTTTTCAATAGTAGAATATCTTAACGAAGCGTTATCTTTTACATATAGCTCTACACATCCTGCGTGTAAATTTACTTTATTATATTTTGGTGCGCTACAGCCCTCTATAAAATGAAGGCTTGCCCCTTCATCTACAATAATTAAAGTATGCTCAAATTGTCCAGATTCTGGCGAATTTAATCTAAAATATGATTGAAGCGGAATATCTACTTTTACTCCTTTAGGAACATATACAAATGAGCCGCCTGACCAAACAGCGCCGTGCAGTGCAACAAATTTGTGATCATATACTGGGACGCATTTCATAAAATGTGCTTTTACCATAGCAGGATATTCTCTAACTGCTGTTTCCATATCTGTGTAAATAACACCTTGTTTTATTAACTCTTCTTTCATACTATGATAAACAACTTCAGAATCGTATTGAGCTCCTACTCCTGCTAATGACTTTTTCTCAGCGTCTGGAATTCCAAGTTGTTCAAATGTATTTTTTATATCTTCTGGCACATCATCCCAAGAACTATTTAAATTGGTCTTAGGTCTTACATAAGTTGCAATCTCGTCCATATTTAATTCTGATAAATCTGGCCCCCAAGTTGGAAGTTCTAAACTGTTATATACATCTAAGGCTTTAAGTCTGAATTCCCTCATCCAGTCTGGGTCATTTTTTTGTTTTGAAATTTCTGATATTATTTCTGGTGTTAAGCCTTTTTTTATTTTATATTCATATTCATCTTTATTTTTAATGTCATAAATATTTCTATTGATTTCCTCAATATTCGTTTTTTTCATTAATTGCTTTCCTTTCATAGACTTTAAGATAATTTATATTGTTCATATCCATTTTCTTCAATTTCTTTTGCAAGTTCTGCACTACCAGTTTTTACTATTTTTCCATTTACTAATATATGAACATAATCTACTTTTAAACTGTGTAGAATCTTGGTATTATGTGTAATAATTAAAACTGCATTATTTTTATTTTTGAACATTTCAATTCCTTTTGAAACAGTTCTTATTGCATCTACATCTAATCCTGAATCTGTTTCATCTAGAATAGCAAGTTTTGGATTTAATACAAGCATTTGCAAAATCTCGTTTTTCTTTTTTTCTCCTCCAGAAAAGCCCACATTTAAGCTTCTTTCAATGTAGTCAGGATTTATTTTCAATTCTTCCATATAATTTTTTAATTCATTTTTAAATTCAAGTAACTTAATAGGTTTTCCAGTTATTTTATTTTTTGCATATTTTAAGAAATTACTAACAGATACACCAGGAATTTCTTCTGGTAATTGAAAAGACATAAATACACCTTTTCTTGCAATTTCATCTGTTTTTAAATTTGTAATATCTTCACCCTCAAATAAAATATTTCCTTCTATCTTGTGATAAGCAGGATTATTTAAAATAGCATTAGCCGTTGTTGTTTTTCCAGAACCATTTGGTCCCATAATAACGTGAATTTCTCCTTTATTTATTTTTAAATTAATTCCTTTTAAAATTTTTTTATCTTCTGCATTAACATATAAATTATCTATTTCAAGTAGTTCATTACTCATTTTATTTTGTTCCTTTCATATTTAATTTATTGTGCGATGAAAATTTTAATAAATCACCTTAAACGGTATTTTTATTATGTAATTTTTCTTCTTACACATACTCTACATTGTTCTCTATTTACATCATAGTCACAATCTAAATTTGTTAAACCAAGTTGTTTATGAACATATTTTGCAAGTTTATTAATTGTATCATCTGATATAGCCATTTTTATTTTTTCTGCCTGTTTTTCTGCTGCATCAGAATCTATATTCAATACATCTTTTAAAAATAAATAAACAATATCATAGGCTTCTAATATTTTTTTAGCTAAATCTTCCCCCTCCCTAGTTAATTCTATTGTTCCATAAGTTTCATAATTTACTAGACCATTATCTTTTAAATTGTGCAATGCTTTATTAACACTGGGTTTTGTACAATTCATTTTATTGGCCACATCAGTTACTCTAACATAACCATTTTGCTTATTTAAAATATACATTGTTTTTAAATATTCTTCTAATGCTTTTGATACCATTTTTTACTCCTTATATTTTGTTAATTACGGTTAACATTATACATTATATTTAATTGTTTGTCAAGGTTAACAAAGATTTTCGTTTAAAAAGTTTAGAGTAGCGCGAGGTGATTTCTATTATAGAAAAAAAGCTCTATACTTTAAAATGTATAGAGCTTTTCTTTACCTATTCAATAAATATATTGCCAAATTCAAATATGAAGCAAACAAGATCCACAACAGATATGGAATTTGTAACAATCCAGCAATTTTATTTTTAGAATAAAATCTACTTATCATAATTACAACAAGCACATCTAATAGTAATATCCATAAAAAAGAAAATAATTGCCAGTCAAATACAAAAAAGAATATTGACCACAATGCGTTTACAAATAACTGTAGATAATAAATAGAATTAATTTCATCATCTACTTGGTTATTTGTTTCCAATATTCCATAAGATACTCCCATTAATATGTATAAAATTGTCCATACAATTGGAAATAAATAAGACGGCGGTGCTAAAAATGGTTGTACTAAAGAGCTATAATTCATAAATGGAGAAATTATAAATCCCACCACTCCACCTATTACAACAGGTAATAAAATAGATTTAATATAAGTAATTGCTTTACTATTCATATATATTCTCACCTCTTCTTTTTTATTGTATTTAATAAATTAAATAAATATGCTCTTTAGAATATAAAACAAGAAAAAGACATTTACTAAAAATTGTAAATGTCTTTTTTGCTTTATACAACTTTATCGTATAGCACTACTCTTTTTTCTGAAATACTTTTTGGAACATCGATAATTCTTTGATTAGAAGATCCTCTGAATTTCAACATTTTACTTTTCTGTTCTTCTATAAATTCACCATCAACTAATACATCTATATTTTCAAAAGTTCCTTTTAATGTTGGATCACAATTTTGTTCTAAAAGCTTTGGCAAAATATCTTTTTCAAAATTATAACCTGTATAGCACCATATATTTTTATTTTTGTAAGTTTCTTTTACTTTTTTTACTAATGGATACAAGCCTTGTTGGTTAGTTTTTTCTAGAGGTTCTCCCCCTAACAAAGATAACCCTGCTATATAGTCTTTATTTAAAAGATTCATAATATGTTCTTCTGTTTCTTGATTATATTCTTTCCCATAATTAAAGTCCCAAGCTTCCTTATTATGACATCCTTTACAATGGAAGTGACATCCACTTACATATACACCAACTCTTACCCCTAATCCATCTTGTATATCTATTTCTTTTATATCTGCATAATTCATTTGACAGTCTTTCCTTTCTATTGTTGCCATTATATACGATTATTTTAAAATTGTACAGCGATTTTTGAATATTTTTACAAGTGTGTTACCCTTGCTTTTATTTCTTTTGTTTTTCCAACATTCCAGAAGTTTTCTCCTAAGTAACCACAAGTACGTCTAACAACTGTTAGTTTTGCGTGATCTTTATTTCCGCAGTTTGGGCATTCCCATTCGTTTTTATCATTAATAATAATTTCACCATCAAAACCACATACGTGACAGTAGTCAGATTTTGTGTTAAATTCAGCATATTGAATATTATCATAGATAAATTTAACAACAGTTTCTAATGCATCTAAGTTATTTGACATATTTGGTACTTCAATATAAGAAATTGCACCACCAGTAGATAAGTTTTGGAATTCACTTTCAAATTTTAATTTTTCGAAAGCGTCAATTTTTTCTCTAACATCTACGTGATAAGAGTTTGTATAGTAACCTTTATCTGTAACATCTTCTATTGTTCCAAATCTTTCTTTATCAATTCTTGCAAACTTATAGCATAAGCTCTCTGCAGGTGTTCCATAAAGTGCAAATCCTAAGCCAGTTTCTTGTTTCCATTTTTTTACTGTATCTCTTAATTTAGTCATTAATTTAATTGCAAAGTCGTGTCCTTCTTTGGTAGTATGAGATACACCTTTCATTAATTTTGTTGTTTCATATACACCTATATATCCAAGTGATAAAGTAGAATAACCACCTTTTAATAATTCGTCTATTTTTTCACCTTTATCTAATCTAGCTATTGCTCCATATTGCCAGTGAATAGGACTTATATCTGATTTTGTTCCAAGTAATGCATAATGTCTACACATTAATGCTTCTTTGCAAAGTTCAAGTCTTTCATCTAATTCTTTCCAGAATTTATCTTCATCTCCATCTGCTACAATACCAACCTGTGGTAAGTTAATACTTACAACACCTTGATTGAATCTTCCTTCAAATTTATAATTTCCATCTTTATCTTTCCAAGGAGATAAGAAACTTCTGCATCCCATAGGACTAAAGATATTTCCTTCATAATTTTCTTTCATTTTTTTAGCAGAAATATAATCTGGATACATTCTCTTTGCAGAGCATTTAACAGCTAAACGTGTTAGATAATCATATTCTCCACCTGTTAAGTTATTGCATTCATCTAATACATAGATTAATTTTGGAAATGCTGGTGTTACATATACACCTTTTTCATTTTTTATTCCTTGATATCTTTGATTTAATATTTCCTCAATAATCATTGCATTTTCTTTAATATATTCATCTTTAGGATCTAGATGTAAGAATAAAGTTACGAAAGGAGATTGTCCATTTGTTGTCATTAATGTATTAATTTGATATTGAATTGTTTGTACACCTGCACTTACTTCTGCTTTTAATCTATCTTGAACCATTTCTTCAATAATTTCGTCTGATATTTTTCCTTTATATTTTTCTTCTAGTTGTTTTTTAAATTTATTGTAACTAATTCTAACATATTTACCTAAGTGAATCATATCAACAGATTGACCACCATATTGGTTACTTGCTACAGCAGCGATAATTTGAGTAGTAATAGTACAAGCAACTTGGAAGCTCTTTGGAGATTCAATCATTTTTCCATTCATTACTGTTCCGTTATCTAACATATCTTTAATATTAATTAAGCAGCAGTTAAAAATAGGTTGAATAAAGTAATCTGCATCGTGGAAGTGTAATACTCCTTCTTGATCTGCTTTTGTTATTTTTTCTGGTAATAATAATCTTCTGGTTAAGTCTCTAGAAACTTCTCCAGCTATGTAATCTCTTTGTGTTGAAGCTAAGCAAGTATTTTTATTAGAATTTTCTTCTTCTAATTCTTTATTTTCATTTCTAATTAATCCAAGAATAGATTCATCTGTTGTGTTTTGTTTTCTTACTAATGCTCTTGTATAACGGTATACAATATATTTTTTAGCTAAGTCATATTTTCCTAATTCCATTAATTTTTGTTCGATGATATCTTGAATATCTTCTACTAACATTCTTTTTTTATCTAAAGATTCGATATATTCTATAATTCCTTTTATATCTTCTTTAGTTGCTCTTTCCTTTTTAGGAACTTCATTATTTGCTTTTCCGATTGCTATTGAAATTTTTTGTCTATCATAATCTACAGCTCTTCCATCTCTTTTAATTACTTTCATTACTTTATCCTCCCCTTATTTTTTATTAATTGTATTATATTATATAAATAAAATAAAAAAAGTTGCAGTTGCAACTTTTTTTAAAAAATATAATTCTTGCCAAAAAAACTCTTTTAGATTCTTTGTTTAATGCCATCTCTAAGCATTATTACATTTTCTTTACAAATAAAATTCATTTTTTACAAACGTGTAACATTTCAAGAAAATCATATTTTTCAAGCTTTTAAACTAAATGGTAAATAAAGTAATTTTTATTTTTTATGTATTCTTGTTGCAAATGCAACAAGAATGTTGTATAATAATTTCAAAAATAAATAAATTTAGGTGATAAAATTGAAAAATTTTTTTAATATCGAAGATTTTGCAAATAATCTTATTAATTACTGCGATAAAGTACAAATAAAAGAGTTTGAAAAAAACGAAATAATTACAACATATATTGTAAATAGAAATATGCTTTTTATTGTATTAGAAGGAAGTAGCGATTTAATAAGATATGATTTTAATGGAAATCAAATGGTAGTTGAAAGATTTAACAAATTTGATGTTTTTGGTGAAATTTTTTACAGAATTAATATTAATAACGAATTATTTGTAAAAGCAAGAGAAAAGTCAAAAATATTGATGTTTAATTATGATATATTTGAAAAAAGATGTAAAAAGAATTGCAATTTTCACGAACAATTATTAGTAGGACTTCCTAACTTGGTATTGACAAAGGTCTCTGACCTAAACATACGAATAGAATTACTTTCTAAAAAAACTATTCGTGATAAAATACTTTCTTATTTTAAAATTTTATCTGAAAATAATTTCAGCAAAACATTTACACTACCCTTTTCACTTACAGATTTAGCAGATTATCTAAGTATTGATAGAAGTGCTATGATGCGTGAAATTAAAATTTTAAAAGAAGATGGTTTTATTAAAAAATTAGATAAAAATAGATTTACATTGTTAAGTCAATAGACCTTATTAATCAGGAAGATATAAGTTTAATTATCTGTTTATGACATTATTTCTTATTGATAGAAATATACTTTATATGGTGATTATTTTGAATTTCTTAAAAGGTATATTAATTGGTGCTGGTGCAATACTTCCTGGCATTAGCAGTGGTGTGATTTGTATTATATTTGGTCTTTATGAAAAGTTAATTAATTGTATTCTAAATTTTTTTAAAAATATAAAAGAAAACTTTAAATTTTTATTTCCTATAGCAGTCGGCGGATTTTTAGGAGTAATTATATTTAGTACAGTTATTTCCTATTGTTTTAATAAAATTCCATATCAAACTAAATCTTTATTTATTGGATTACTTCTAGGAAGTATATCTGTTCTTGCAAAAGAAAATATAAAAGAAAGCCATAATAGGCTTTCTGAATATTTTTCATTTTTTATTTGTTTTATAACTGGATTAGCATTAATTTATATTGAAAACATATTTCACATTTCTACTCAATATACCCCAAATGAATTTAGCACGTTTTTTTTAATAATATGTGGTTTTTTTATGAGTATTGGTATTGTTGTGCCAGGTGTTAGTAGTACAGTTATTTTAATGCTTTTTGGAGTTTACAGCACTTATTTAAGTGCAATTGCTGTGGTTAATATGAATATTCTTTTTCCAATTATGATTGGATGTGCTATTGGTTCGCTTATTTTTATGAAAATTATTCAATTTTTACTTTCTAAGTTTCATTCTCAAACTATGTTTGGTATTATTGGTTTTAGTTTAGGAAGTTTGTTAATTCTTTACCCTACCTATTCTTTTAACCTAGAAAGTATAATTGGAATAATGCTTTTAATTATAGGATTTATTATTGGAAAATCCATCAAATAAACTATAATTTATTTTTTTCTTCGTATAATCCAATCTTTTTCACATTTTATTGGTAAATGCATTTTTACTGTTTGTCCTAACTTTCCAGGATTAATACAAGTTATGCTTTCTTCTGTTTCTGAATCCCAAAGCTCTTCTATTGTAAAAACATAATTATCTATTGAGCCTGGAATTAGTATTTCTAACGTGTCGCCCACACTTAATTTATTTCTTATTTCTATTAAAGACTTTTCGCTATTATATTCTACTACTTTACCACCAAATTCATATTCTAAATTATATTGTTTTCCTTCATATTCTTGGAAATCTTTATTGTTTCTGTCATTGAAATAAAAAGTAGTTAAGCCTCTTGTCTTCGTTTTCTCTAATTCTTTCAAATATTTTGAATAATCATATTCTTGTGGATTGTTATAATAATCGTCGATTGCAACTCTATAAGCATTAATAACAGATGCCAAATAATATTCTGTTTTAAGCCTTCCTTCTATTTTTAAACTATTTACACCCATTTCAATAATTTCTGGTATTTCTTTAATTAAACACAAATCCTTTGAAGAAAAAATATATGTTCCGTGTTCATCATCTTCAATAGGCATTAAATTACCAGGATTATTTTTTTCTTCAACATATACATTATATGCCCATCTACAACTTTGTGCACAATCTCCAAGATTAGCGCTTCTAGATGCTAAAAAGTCACTTAAAAAACATCTTCCAGAATAACTAAAACAAATTGCTCCGTGAATAAAAATTTCTACTTCAAAGTCATCTGGCGTATTTTTAATTATTTCTTTTATTTGTTCTTTATTTAATTCTCTTCCTAAAATAACTCTTTTTGCTCCATTATGGCACCAAAAATTTGCATTATGAGAACTAATAACATTTGCTTGTGTACTAATATGAATAGGAATATTAGGTGCATATTGTTTGAAAATTTCTACAACACCACCATCTGATATAATCACGCCATCTACTTTTATTTCACTTAGGCGTTTTGCTTGTTTTATAATCTCTTCATATTTATCATCCCAAGCATAAATATTAACAGCTGCATACACTTTTTTTCCAATTTTATGTGCATATTCTATTGTTTTTTCCAATTCATTATCATCTACAGAAACTCTGCTTCTTAAAGATAAAGATGCTGTTCCCATATATACGCTATCTGCACCATATAAAAAAGCAATTTTTGCCTTTTCAAATGAACCTGCAGGCGCTAAAAGTTCGACTTTATTCATAATTAATCATATTTCCTTTCATTTTAATTTATTTTATCATAATATGACAATGAAATTATATCACTAATTGCTCAAAAAGGCTAGCTTTTTTCTAAATTCTATGGTATAATTAATTAGTTGGTGATTTAAGGAGTGATGTTTTAAATGACAACTAACAATGCTTTTAAAGAAAAGCTACAATACAACCCCTCAACAACTGTAGAAAGAATTGCACAAATTAAAAAAAGATTATTAATGTACTATAATTCAGAATTAAAAGAAGATTATAAACAACATTTTTCAGATGAATATCGTATTCTTAAAAGTCAATTTCCAAATGTTGATTTTTCTTATGAAGGTAGAATTAAAAATCAAAATAGTTTAGAAGAAAAAATAAATAGAAAAATAAGTCAAGGCAAAACAGGTAATGTATATGATATATTTGCAAAAAAGATTATTATATATTCCACAAATGAAACAACAGATGAGCAAGATTTAATAAATGCTTGCTATCAAATGGCTAATTTTTTAGCAAACTATAACGGAAATTTAAAACTGTTTACCGAAAAATGCAAGGATTATATAAAAACACCTAAAAAGAATGGTTACCAAGCAATCCATTTATTAAGAGAACATTTTTCTCAAGAACTTCCTGTATATTGTTCAGAAATACAACTTAGAACATTTAGAATGGAAGAGTTCCAAAAGTTTGGTACAGCAAGTCATATGCTATCTTATAAACCAAGTGAAACATTAAAAGAAGAGCTTTGCCCTGTATTTCTTGAAATCGGCACAAGCGGTAAAACTTACGAACTACCTAGCAAAGAAAGTTTTAGAAAGTATAAGAGTGATTATGAAGCATTAAGGGCATATTTCGGTGATTTGAGTATAAAAAGATAAGACATTAGTTATTTACTAATGTCTTATTTTAGAGACTGCTAATCCATCTCCTATTTCTAATATTTTTGTTTCTAATTTAGGATTTTCAGATACTAATTTTATATATTCTCTTAAATTTCTAACTGCTGTTCTTTGCTTATGTTTATTATAATCGCTTAATACATAGCCCTTATATAAAATATTATCTGCAAAAATTACCCCATTTTCTTTAATAAGTCTTAATGCTTCATTTAAAAAGAATGGGTATTTTCCTTTTGCTGCATCTATAAATATCATATCATATTGTTTATGAATCGTTGGTAAAATTTCAACAGCATCACCTTCATATATTTTAATTTTCTTTACCACATTTGTTTTTTCAAAATTCAATTTTGCTTCTTCAATTCTTTGTGTGTCTCTTTCAATTGTATCAATAAATCCATCTTCATTTAAAATTTTGGTAAAACATATTGCAGAATAGCCAACAGCTGTTCCAATTTCTAATATAGAATGAACTTTTTGTTTTTCAAAAAATTTATATATATACGCTAAAGTATCATCCATTATAATCGGTATATGATCTTGTAATGCTTTTTCTTTTACATTTTTTAATTCTTCTTCCATTTTATCCTCAATCAAACCTATTTCAATATTATTCCTTTGCTCTTCTTGCCTCACGTTCTCTTGTTTTTGTATCTAAAATTTTCTTTCTTAATCTAATATTTTTAGGTGTTACTTCAACTAACTCGTCATCTTGTATAAATTCAATTGCTTTTTCTAGTGACATTTGAAGCGGTGGAACAAGCCTTAATGCATCATCAGAACCAGATGCTCTTGTGTTAGTAAGGTGTTTTTCCTTGCACACATTAATAGCTAAATCTTCTCCTCTTGAATTTATTCCAACAATCATACCTTCATATACTTCTACACCTGGTCCAATAAATAATTCTCCTTTATCTTGTGCATTGTATAAACCATAAGTGATTGATGTTCCAGCTTCCCAAGCTACGATTGTTCCTCTTGTTCTAGATTGAATATCTCCTTTATATTCTTCATACGAATCAAAAATATGATTCATTGTTCCTTCACCTTTTGTATCTGTTAAAAATTCTGTTCTATAACCAATTAATCCTCTTGCTGGTATTTTAAATTCTACTTTGGTATGTCCATCTTCTGCTGGTTCCATATTAAGCATCTCTGCTTTTCTTTTACCTAATTTTTCTATTACATTTCCTATGCAATCATCTGGAACATTAACTACCAATCTTTCAATAGGTTCACATTTTTTTCCATCAATTTCTTTAATAATAACTTTTGGACGAGATACTAATAGCTCAAAACCTTCTCTTCTCATTGTTTCAATTAATATAGATAAATGTAATTCTCCACGTCCAGAAACTTCGAAAGCTTCTGCCCTATCTGTTTCTTTTACTCTCAAGCTTACATTCTTTTCTAGTTCTTTAAATAGTCTATCTCTTAAATGTCTAGATGTAACAAACTCACCTTCACGTCCAGCAAAAGGTCCGTCGTTTACACTAAATGTCATAGAAACTGTTGGTTCATCTATATCTACGAATGGTATTTTTTCTGGATTTGCTGGATCACATATTGTATCACCTATATTAATATCTGCGATTCCAGAAAGTTCTATAATATCGCCAGCTTTTGCTTCCTCAACTTCAACTTTCTTTAATCCTTGATGTGTATATACTTTTGCAACCTTTCCATTAATAATTTTGTCATCCTTCTTGCATACAACAACATTCATACCCGGTTTAATTTTTCCACGTTCTAATCTACCAACTGCAATTCTACCAACATAATCATCATAATCTATGTTAGAAATTAGCATTTGTGTTGTACCATCTTCATCACAAATTGGTGGTTCAATTGTATTTACAATCGTCTCAAATAAAGAATTCATATCTGTTGTTTCATCTGATAAATTCATTTTAGCAATTCCCAATTTTGCAGAAGTGTAAACAACAGGAAAATCTAATTGTTCATCTGTTGCGTTTAATTCAATGAAAAGTTCTATTACTTCATCTACAACTTTTTCAGGATTTGCACCAGGTCTATCAATTTTATTAATAACAACTATTGGTTTTAAATCTAATGCTAATGATTTCTTTAAAACTTCTCTAGTTTGTGGCATTGCACCCTCAAAGGCATCTACTAATAACAACACACCATCAACAGTTTTTAATACTCTTTCTACTTCTCCACCAAAGTCTGCGTGTCCTGGTGTATCAACAATATTTATTTTTACATCCTTGTATTGTACAGAGGTATTTTTAGCAAGTATTGTAATTCCTCTTTCTTTTTCCAAATCGTTTGAATCCATTACTCTTTCTTGCACTACTTCATTATCTCTAAAAACGTGACTTTGTTTTAATAATGCATCTACCAATGTTGTTTTTCCGTGATCTACGTGTGCAATAATAGCTATATTTCTTATGTTTTTGTTATTCATTTTTACTATCTTTCCTTTCTTAAGTACAATTATTCTCCTTTAACATAATCATTGTACCCATATTCTTGTGATGTGCCTTCTAATTCTTTTATAGATAATCCTATTTTGCAATTTTCTTTATTAATATTGATAATTTTAGCATTCACCATCTGTCCAAGTTGTAACTCATCCTCTGGTTTAACTACCCTTTTTAGTCCTGTAATTTCAGAATTATGAACCAATCCTTCTAAGCCTTTTTCAATTTCTACAAAGGCTCCAAATGGTGCAAATTTAACGACTTTACAAGTTACGACATCATTCACTTTATATTTTTGAATTAAAGTAAACCAAGGATTTTCGCCTTTTAATGGATAAGATAAACTAATTTTTCCTTCTTGTTTATCAAATGACTTAACAGTAACTTCAATTTCATCACCAACTTGAAATTTATCATCTAGTTTTTCATTTTTATCCCATAAAATTTCAGATATATGTAATAAACCTTTAACATAACCTAAGTCTATAAATAGACCATATTCTGTTATTTTTGAAATAACTCCAGTATAACTTGCTCCTACGGCTATATTGTTCCAAAATTCTTCTATATTTTTAGCTTTTTCCTGTTTTTGCTTTTCTCTTTCTTCCGCTTGCTTTATTCTTAATTCCTTTTCTTTTTTGGCATCTTCTCTTCTTTTATATTTTTTGTAAGATAAAAGCACATTTCCTAAACCATCATTCCATTTTAGAACATCTGCGCTAATATTATCTCCTTCTTTGAATTCATCTTTAGGATTTTTATTTTCATCATCTGAATATTCGCTTTTAGGAATAATTCCATCTGCCTTATACCCAAAATCAACAAAAATTTCTCCTTTAGATGAAACACCAATTACAGTTCCTGTAACTGTTTTATCAAATCTTTTTTCATTTAATGATTCATTATATAATTCTTCAAAACTTTTTTCTTCCATAAGCTCATTTTCCTTTCTTAAAGCTTAAAACGCCACCTATAATTATACTTTAATAGCCAAAAAATGTCAATACTTAGTTAGTATGAAAAAAACAAAAATCACTCATCGAAATGAGTGATTTTGTGTCAGGTTGGTTGGTTTGCTGATATACGCAAGATCATTGAAGCTTATGCTTCATCTGGTTTGAATTCTGGATTGTTATATTGATCCAGTAGCCAGTCAAGCAGAACTTCCATCATTTCGCAATCACCTTTTGATGTTGCAGTTTTGAATGCTTCGCGTTCATTTGCAAGAGGATTTGCACCTGCCATAAGCAGTAGTCTTGCAGATTCAACTGCTTTAGAGCTTGATGCAAGACGAATTGCATAGTTATAGTCTGCCGTAACATCTGCTCCGGCATCGATATAGAATGCAACAGAAACATCATCGTCTGTCTCAATTGCATCTTGCAACCGATTATTCAGTTCAGCCTGGGTCAGATTTGACTTGATTTGTGCAAGCAGTTCACACATAGGTGTCTTCATAATCATTTCCTTTCTTTATTTAAAGAAGATACGTTTAGCCTGACTCTAAACGATTTAGGATTTCTACACATAGCCTTTTGCTATATGTATTTCTATTATATCACATTTTTATGTTTACTGCAAGTAAAAGTTTTCGAGATGTAGATATTCATATTACATTTATTTTTTATTAACAATTTCCCTATTCCAAATTGCTTGGGTGATTTCACTGCTAATTATGTCTAATGTTTCTTTTTCTGGTTTTTTTGATTGGTATTTACTAAAATCTAATGGTTTCCCATAATATAATTTTACTTTTGTAAAAGGTTTAAAATTACCCTCAATTTTTACAGGTATTACTTCTACTCCACTTCTTGCAGCTAAATAAGCGGGTCCGTTTTGAATTTTCCCATTTTTCTTCATTCCATTTCTGGTTCCCTCAGGGAAAATAGCTAATATTTTATTATCTTTTAAAACTTGTAGCGATTTTTTAATTGATTCTATATCTTGTTTTCCCCTTTTTACTGGAAAAATATTTGTTTTTTTTGCTGCCCAATAAATAAATTTGTTTTTGAATAACTCTGCTTTGGCCATCATATACATTTCTCTTTTTGTTGCAGAATAAAGAATAGGTGGATCCCAGTTACTTGTGTGGTTTGCACACATAATATATGGTTTATTTTTTTCTATATTTTCTTGACCGTATGTTTCTACTCTAAAAACAATTAAGGTAAAAATTTTAACACAAAATTTTAAGAATATTCTAATCATTTCTTCTCCCTTTATTATAAATTGTATCTATTTTAATACTTCTTTTATAATTGAAATTACTTTTTCCTTTACTTCTGGTATAGTTAGCGTCGTTGTATCTACTAAAATAGCATCTTCGGCTTGTTTTAAAGGTGCTACACTGCTATTTTTATCATTTTGGTCTCTAAAAACTACATTTTTTAGAACTTCTTCATAAGTTATATTAGAACCTTTTTCCTGTTCTTGTTTATATCTTCTTTTCGCTCTTTCTTCTGTAGAAGCATCTAAATAAATTTTAACATTTGCATTAGGAAATACATTTGTTCCAATATCTCTTCCTTCCATAATAACTTTTTTTCCTTCTGCCATCTTTCTTTGTAAATTAACCATATTGGTTCTTACTTCTGGAATATGAGACACTTGTGAAACCAATTCATTTACTCTTTGTGTTCTTATGTCATTTGTTACTTCAATTCCATTTAAGAAAAACTTTAAATTACCATCTGAATTCTTTGTATCTATTTTTATTCTGTTTAATATTTCATTAATAGCATCTAAATTATCTAATGAAACTCCTTTATTAATTATATCTAGTGTTACACACCTATACATTGCTCCCGTATCTATATTAATTAATCCTAATTCTTCTGCTACTAATTTCGTAATAGTTCCTTTTCCAGTTCCTGCTGGTCCATCTATTGCAACTATAAATGACATTTTTTATTCCTCTCTTTCAGGCATTTTAATGCCTTTTGCTATAATATCAATTTTTTGTACATTCATTGTTGTTAACTTTTCTATCTCTTTTTTTGTTTTTTCTTTAAATTCTGCCAAACCTTCCATAATATTTGTTCCATAGGTTACAATTACTTCCATATAGATATATGGTCCTTCTGGTAGGTTATCTACTCTTGTTTTGATTATTTTATCAATAAAAGGTGTTTTATTAGCTAGATATTCTGCTATTTGCCTAAATACAGTATCAGATATAGTGAAATTTCCTAAATAACTAAATGTTGGTCGAATAATTGATTTTTCTGATATATATGGATCTTTTCCTCTTCCCTTTGTTTTAAATATTTGCAAAGGATCTAAAATATAACCTGAAAAATCTTTTTTAATTTCAAATGTAGGAACTGGAATTACGTGCTTTCCTTCTGTAACTCTTATATGTCTTGCAGTTTCCATTTCTTCTTTAGTTGCAATTTCCTCTATGTATATCTTTTTTTCTATATTTGGTAAATTCAAATTCTCTGCAATTTTTTCAACCATACTATCTGATGTTCCAAGTATTAAAATACTATCTGGTTTATATTTTTTTATTGCTTTTTTTATATCTTGTTTTTCTTCTTCTGTAAGAAATAATGCGTGTTTAACAGTTTCAATTTTCGTAGGTGCTTTTTTTGCGGAATTTCCAGCTATAACTTCATTATCTTTTATAAATAGCCCATCATCTATAATATAATGAATGTCATATTCTCCAGCAACCATTTGCGCTCTGTAGCTTTTTCCTGTACCGGATGGACCTACAAAAGCATATACTTTTATTTTATGAGTTAAATTTTCTAATAACATTTTTCTCTCCTTTTTACCTGCTTATTATATCATTGTTTTTTTTTAATGTCATCATTTTTTATTAAAAAAGAAGAGCTTATATATGCTCTTCTACTTTTGCTATTTCATTTATTTGTATGCTTCTTATGTGTTCTATTTTTTCCCAAGATGTATCTCGTTTAAATAAACACTTGAAGTTAATTAAAATCCAAGAACCCAAGAATAATGGATAACACAATAATCCTTTAATCATTGGCTTAATTGGTTTACGCTCTAGCTTCATAATTAGTATTGCTGTTAGAATAGGTATGAAGAATGTAGGTATAATATATCTTACATAACTACCAATTAACTGCAATGCTGTTATTCCATTGCCTAAATAAATTAATGAGTTAATTAATAGCAAACATAATGTAACAATAAACATTGGTATACTTCCTAAAATGTATAGTAGTCCATCAAAATTCATTACTGTTTTATTTTCCTTTACAGCTACTGCCAATTTTTTTGTATAAACTCCCATACATTGTATATGTCCTGCAGTCCATCTTGAACGTTGTACCCAAGATTGTCTAAATCCAACTGGTTGTTCATCATATACTATTGCATCTCTTGCCCAACCAAGCTTTTTACCTTTAATAATTTGTTTTAATGAAAATTCTATATCTTCTGTTAAAGTTTGTGTATCCCATCCGTTTGGTTTAATTTGATCAAATCTAACCATAAATCCTGTTCCATTAATTAAAGGTGAAAGTCCAATATTATATCTTGCCAAATGATAAAATCTATTCATTGTCCAATAGAATAAAGCATAACCTGCTGTAATCCAACTATCAGTAGGATTCTTTATATCTCTATATCCTTGTACAACAGTCTCACCTTGGCATAATTTTTTATTCATATTTTTAATAAAATTTGTATCTACTATATTGTCAGCATCAAACACGCAAAATGCATCATATTCAGCATTTTCTTCTATTTTTTGTGCTAAGAACCAATTTAAAGCTGCTCCTTTTGTTTTATGCATAGAATCAAATCTTTCATATACAATTGCTCCTGCATTTTTTGCGATAGTTGCTGTGTTATCTGTACAGTTATCGGCTATAACATATATATCGTATAATTCCTTTGGATAATTCTGATTTTTTAAGCTTCTAATTAAATTTTCAATAACCGTTTCTTCGTTGTGTGCTGGAATAATAGCCATAAATTTATTATTTTTTTCTTCTATGATTGGTTTATCTTTAAAATTAATAAGTGAACATATACTAATTCCAAATTGATATATCCAAAATATTGTTACAACCCAACTTAGTGCTTGTTGTAAAATATATAAAAGTTCCATTTTTTACTCCCCATATTTTATTATATTCACACTTTAATATTATACTACACATATTAAAATAATGCAAGTTTTGGCAAAATTGTTAATATTTGTTTTTATTTATCTGAATTTTCAGTTTCGCTTTTCTTTTTTTCTTCGTTTTTTATATCATCTAATTCTTTTGTAATTAAATTAATTCTGTCTTGATCGTCTATTTCGTATACCTTGACTGTAACTTTATCTCCAACTTTTAATACATTTTCTATTTTATCTATTCTTTCTTTTGAAATTTTTGAAATATGAAGTAATCCTTCTTTACCACATCCAACGTCTACGAAAGCTCCGAATGACATTAATCTTGTAACTGTACCTTCGTATATACCCCCAACTTCTATTTCTTTAACGATATCATTTATCATTGCTAAGGCTTTTTCTCCAGCTTGTGTATCTGCAGAATAAATAAATACTCTTCCGTCTTCTTCGATGTCTATTTTAACACCTGTTTCAGCAATAATTTTATTAATCATTTTTCCGCCAGGTCCAATTACATCTCTAATTTTGTCTACCTTTATAACTGTGTTTATAATTCTTGGTGCATATTTTGATATTTCTTCTCTTGGTTTAGATATTTGTTTTAGCATAATTTCGTCTAAAATATAATCTCTTGCAACTTTTGTTCTTTCAAAAGCTTCCTTTATAATATCATACGTTAAACCATCTATTTTTATATCTACTTGAATAGCAGTAATTCCTTTGTGTGTTCCTCCTACTTTAAAATCCATATCTCCAAAGAAATCTTCTAAACCTTGGATATCTGTAAGCATAACATACTTTGTATCGTCATCTGGATCTGTAACCAATCCTGTAGAAATACCAGCTACTGGTGCTTTGATAGGAACACCGGCATCCATTAAAGCTAATGTACTTCCGCAAATACTTGCTTGTGATGTTGAACCATTTGAACTTAATACTTCAGATACTACTCTAATTGCATAAGGAAATTCGTCTTTTGATGGAATAACAGGAACTAATGCTTTTTCTGCTAATGCTCCGTGTCCTATTTCTCTTCTTCCAGGTCCACGTGATGGTTTTGCTTCTCCTACGCTATAAGATGGAAAATTGTAATGATGCATATATCTTTTTGATTCTTCTTCATCAATTCCATCTAATACTTGTTCTTCACTAATCATTCCTAAGGTTGCTATAGACATTACCTGTGTTTGTCCTCTTGTGAAAAGTGCACTACCGTGTACTCTTGGAAGAATTCCTACTTCACAAGATAAAGGTCTTATTTCATCTAGCTTTCTTCCATCTGGTCTTTTATGTTCCTTATATATCATTTCTCTAACACATTTTTTCTCTAATTTATACAAGCTATCTTTAATATCGGTTATTTTTTCCTCTGCTTTTTCTTCTCCATATTTTTCTGTAAAATAAGCTACAACATCTTCTTGAAGCTTGTCCATATTAGCATCTCTTACTTCTTTATCTACAGCTTGTACATCTTGATACATTCTATCTTTATAGGCATTTTCTATTTCTTCATATACTTCTGGATCAACTTCAAAAGATTGATATTCAAATTTTGGCTTGCCAATTTCTTCTTTTATTTTTGATATAAAATCACATACTTTTTGGATTTCAATATGACCTTTTTTAATTGCTTCTAACATAATATCGTTAGAAATTTCATTTGCTCCTGCTTCAATCATTGCTATTTTTTCTTTTGTTCCTGCAACTAATAGGTTTAAATCGCTTATTTCTCTTTGCTCTTGTGTTGGATTAATAACAATTTCTCCATTTATATATCCAACATTAACTGCTGCAGTTGGTCCACCAAAAGGAATATCAGAAATAGAAAGTGCTGCTGAAGCACCTATCATTGCTGCTACTTCAGGTGAATTATCTTGTTCTACTGATAATGCAGTTGCAACAACACATACATCATTTCTAAAATCTTTTGGGAATAGTGGTCTTAAAGGTCTATCTATTGCTCTTGATACTAAAATAGCTTTATCTGATGGTTTACCTTCTCTTTTTTGAAAACTTCCTGGAATTTTTCCAACAGAATATAACTTTTCTTCATAATCAACTGAAAGTGGGAAAAAGTCAATTCCTTCTCTTGGTTCTTTAGATGCAGTAACATTTACCATAACAACTGTATCTCCATACTTAACCATTACACTTCCATTTGCAAGTTCTGCAATTTTTCCTGTTTCTATAACTAGCTTTCTACCTGCTAGTTCCATTTCATAACTTTTAAACATTTTTTTAAACATCCTTTCAATTTATAATATTTTGTGCGTTTTAAAAAGAATGTAATTATCTTCAAAACGCTGTATATATTATAAGTCTGTAACCTTTATAATATACTTCCCTGTGAAATACATTATATAAGCTACCACTATATAATATATACAAAAAATTAAAAACACCATAAAACACAATGTAGGGCGTTTATTAAAAAATTAAACGCCCCTTATGTTATTTATTTTCTTAATCCAAGTTTTTCAACAATGTCCCTATATCTTTGAACATCTGTTTTAGATAAGTAATTTAACAAATTTCTTCTTTTTCCTACCATCTTTAAAAGTCCTCTTCTAGAGTGGTTGTCGTGAGTATGAATTTTAAGATGTTCTGTTAATTCATTAATTCTTTCTGTTAATAAAGCAATTTGAACTTCTGAAGAACCAGTATCTTTTTCATCTCTTCTGTATGTAGAAATTATTTCTTGTTTTCTTTCCTTTGTCATAATATACACCTCCTAATAATTTTATATGCCTTAAACTGAGCTAAAGTGGTGTTTTGCTTTTCGCTAAGTATAAGGTAAATTTTGTAAGCATAATTATTGTACTATAAATAAATGAAAAAATCAAGAGTTTTATTTAACTTTCTTTTAATTTATAAGCCTATAATCAATATGTCTAATTCATTTCCACTTTTCCAATAATTTCTTTTATATCTGATATTTTATATTTTTTCATATAGTTTTCTATTTCTTCGATAGTTTTAATAGCTGTATAAGGGTCAATGAAATTCCCACATCCAATTGAAATAGTGGTTGCTCCAGCTAGCATAAATTCAATTGCATCTTCTCCATTCACAATGCCACCTAATCCCATTACAGGAATATCTATTGATTTAGCTGCTTGGTATACCATTCTAACTGCTACTGGTTTAATAGCAGGACCAGAAAGCCCGCCTGTATTATTTGCTAATACTGGTTTTCTTGTATTTATATCTATTTTCATTGCTAGTAAAGTATTAATTAGAGAAATAGCATCTGCTCCACCATCTTGTGCTGCTTTTGCAGTTTCTGTAATATCTGTTACATTTGGTGTAAGTTTTACAATTAATGGTTTACTTAATACTTTTCTAACTTCTGATGTAACTTCTTTTACCCCATTATATGTTGTTCCAAAAGCTAAACATCCTGCCTTTACATTCGGGCAAGACAAATTAAGCTCTACACCATCAATATCTAATGTGTTTAACACTTTGCATAATTCAACATATTCTTCTATACTACTTCCGCAAGCATTTACAATTATCTTAGTATCAAACTTTTTTAAAAATGGCAAATCATAGGTTGCAAAATATTCTACGCCAGGATTTTGTAGTCCAATACTATTAAGCATTCCACCAGTTGTTTCGTAAACTCTTGATGGTCTGTTACCTGCTCTTGGTTTTAAAGAAGTTCCTTTCGTAATAACTGCACCCAACTTACTTAAATCAAAAAATTCACTATATTCTCTGCCATATCCAAATGTTCCAGATGCAACTGTTACTGGATTTTTCATTTCTATTCCAGCAAAATTTATTTTTGTGTTCATTATTTTTCCTATTCCTTTCTATATTTCTATTAATTTAGAATCAAATACAGGACCTGCTTTACATACGTGAATATATTGAGGTTCTTCTTTAGGTGAACCTGCTGTTTTAACTGCACACCCTAAACATACACCTAAACCACATCCCATTTTTTCTTCTAAAGAAAGTTGGCAAGGAATATTTTTATTTTCAGCAAGTTGCTTAACAGCTTTTAACATTGGAAGTGGTCCACAGGCATAAATTGCATCTATCTGTTTGGATTCTAGGTCACTTTTCAAATATTCTATTGCAAATCCATTTTTGGCATAACTTCCATCATCTGTTGTTACAATTAAATGACTAGATACCATTTGAAATTCTTTTTCTAATACCACCAAATCCTTATTTCTAAATCCTATATAAGTATTTACATTTAAACCATCTGCTTGTGCTTCTTTTGCAAGTTCGTATAGTGGAAATATTCCTATTCCGCCACCGATAATTGCTATATTTTTAATTTTCTCCAATTTAAAAATTCCGCTTCCTAGAGGTCCTATAATATCAATTAGTTCTCCTTCTTCTTTTTTTGCAAGTAGTTTTGTTCCTTTCCCTTTTACTTGAAAAATGAATTCTAAAATTCCATTTTCTTTATCTAAATTATAAATACTAATTGGTCTTCTTAAAAAAGGATCTAAATTTTCATTTATTCTAATTTCTATAAAATTTCCAGGTTTTGCTATGTTTACTATTTCTTTTGCCTCTACTGAAAATTTATACAAATTGTCTAATAATTTTTCTTTTTTAATTAATTTTGCAAAAATTTGCTTTGGCATTATTTTTCCTCCTTTATTATAGCGATATAATTTATGAATTATCTAAGTAATTATATTTTACTATTAAGTTAAAATTAATTTATCAATAAGTTAAACTTAATTAATTGCTTTATTTAATTCTTCTTTCATAAGTAGTGCTTCAGCTCTGGTTGCTTTTGCATATTCTTTATCACTATACTTATCCTTCCATTTTTCAGATTGATAAGCGCACATTAAGCTTCGAGAGGCATTAACAATTCCGCCTATTCTATTTTTATCGAATCCAAGTGCTATATCTTCCGCCTTTCCACCTTGTGCACCAAACCCTGGAATTAAAAAGAAGGTATGTGGAGCCTTTTTTCTAATTTCTTTTAATTGTTCTGGATAAGTTGCTCCCACAACTGCTGCCACACTACTGTAGCCATACTTTCCTATTAATCCTTTTCCCCATTCTTCTACTAATTCTGCAATATGCTCATAAACAGTTTCTCCATTTTCTAGTTTTAAGTCTTGTAATTCACCAGAAGAAGGATTAGAAGTTTTCACTAATATAAAAATTCCTTTTTCATATTTGGTGCAATCTTCCACAAATGGCTTAATACTATCTACTCCTAAATAAGGATTGACAGTTAGAAAATCAATATTGTCAAATGCAGTTATTTTTTCTTGTTCTAGCGGAGTTTGTCCTAAATAAGCATTGGAATAGCCTTTTGCAGTTGAGCCAATATCTCCTCTTTTTGCGTCTGCAATAACAAACATTCCTTTCTTATGTGCATATTCACAGGTTTCCTTAAATGCTTTCATTCCAGCTATTCCAAACATCTCATAAAAAGCAAGCTGTGGTTTGATAGCTGGAATAATATCAAAAGTGCAATCTATTAGTGCCTTATTGTATTCTAAAATGGCTTTGCTTGCACCTTCTAAACTTATTTCATATTTACCTTTTACTGATTCTGGCAACATTTCGTATCTTGGATCTAATCCCATTACAGTTGGATTATTCATTTCTTTTATTTTATCGATTAATTTATCTATCACATATTTTTCCATCTATCTATTACTCCTTATCTTGATAAACTATTTTTCCATCAACTCCTGGTTCTCTTAAATGACAATGCATATCAATCATACCAGGCATAATATAAAGACCCTTTTTAAATTTTAATTATCTTATCATTGTTCTTAAAAATGTTCAAGTAAAAATTTTAAATATCTTATCTTTTTACACAAGAAAAGTGGCTATGCTGCCTTTTTAGATAAAATATTCTAGACTTTTTATTTTTTTTAGTATATACTTTAAAAAAAGGAGGTTACAAATATGTCTGATATTATTTCTTATTTATTTCAAACAAATGCAATTAAATTTTGTGAAGAAAATAAGCCTTTCTGGTATACATCAGGAAAAATAGGACCTTATTTTATTAATACACATTTTGTATATGGAAATGAAAAAGATGCAAAAGATTTACTAGCATTTATAGATGAACAATTAACTAATAAAATAGAATTACCTAAAAATATATTTAATAAGGTTCTTTCACAATACCGTTCTAATTCAATTTATAAAGATGTTATCGATACAATGATTCATAGTATAAAAGAAAATATTTCTATTGACGAGATTGATTATATTTCCGGCGGTGAAAGAAGAGATTGGTTCTTTTCTAATATGATTGCACACTTATTAAATAAACCACACATTTCTATTTATAAAGATTTAAGTGCTGTTGTTTCTGATAGTAACTTTGTAAATACAAAACCTTTAGGACCTATAGATAATAAAAAAGTTTTACATATTGCAGATTTAGTAACAGTAGCTTCTAGTTATTTAAGAGCTTGGATTCCAGCAATTGAAAATTTTGGAGGAAAATTAAATTGGTCTTGTGTTGTTGTTGACAGAATGCAAGGTGGTACTGAAATTTTACAAGAAAATGGAATTCTTCCTATTAGTTTAGTAAAAGTAGATAGAAGTTTATTTCAAAAAGCTTTAGAAATGCATATTATTAATAAAGCTCAACAAGAAATGCTTAACAATTTTTTTGAGAATCCAGATGAAACAATGAGAAATTTTTTAATTGCTCATCCTGAATTTCTTAAAAATTCTTTAGAATCAGACGAAAAAACAGCTAAAAGAGCTCAACTATTAGTAGAAAACAATTTATATAATTTATAACAAGAAAAGTGGCTATGCCACTTTTTCTTTTCGTCGATTTTAGTTTTTGAATGTAAAGAACAAATTTATGTAAATGTTTGCAAAATAACTTTTATACGAGAGTAAAAAATGAAAATATAATTATTTTTATTAAATTCATTGTTACTTGATAATAATTTAAAAATGGAATTCCTATTTTATTTACTCTATCGTATTCTTCCAAAAGTGTTTCTTCTTCTTTTGAAGTTAAGATTTTATTTTTTTCTATATATTCTTTGGCAATATATTTTGCTTTTATCATAGCATCATTTTCTAAGCACATTCTAAGAATAAACTGTATTACACCACCAAATATTAAAATACAAGTATGTATATTTGCGTATGGTAATTTATTCAAGAATGTTAGAATAAGAATAATTATAAAATACAACAAGTAAATATTGGTAAATATAAAATTTGACCATAACGTTCTTTTGCTTTGAGATGAATGAATACATTCGTGAGCAATTGTTTGAATTTTCATATAATTTTGTTGGAACTTTCCAATTGTAATTGTATTATTATAAATAGTATATAAACAGCTATTGTATTCTGATTCTATTTTTATATTTACATTTGAACTATTATTTAATTGTTTTAAAATTGTTTCACATATTTTTTTATCTTCTGGAAATTTACTAGCGATTTTATTTAGCATATCTGTATTTTCTATTTCCAATTTTTTCATTGTTTTGAAATTAATATTAAGAAAAATTTTAAGTAAAATAATTGTTATAACACATATAACAAGAACCGAAAAATCAAACATAAACATTCTCCTTATTATGTAAATTAAAAGGACACACTTTTTATTTTGGTGTCCTAACTTTTTACTCTAAAACTTCTTTTACTGCATCTCCAATAATTTTATTTACATCTGCAAGTAAAATATTGAATTTGAACTCAGCATCAAAATATTCTTTTACATTTTGCTTTGCTAAAAGATCAACATAAACTTCTTGAAGCTCTTTTTCTTTATCTTTATTAGCTTCTTGTCCTTGCATTGCAGAAATTTGAACTTCATATCTTAGTGTTTCAAATTTTTTAATTTTTTCATTTACTTCTGTATCACTTTTTACAAGATCCTTATATTTTTTATAGTTTTTATATTCATCAGAATTTTTTATCTCTTGTGCTAGCTTATTTACAGTATCGTAAACATTCATAAAATTAATCTCCTTTTATTTATTTTAAGCATAAGCTTGACGTTTTCTAAATTCAAGTAATTTGGACAATTCTTTTTCTTCACCTTTTGTTCTTTTAACTTTTGCAGCCTTTTCTTGTGCAATTTGTTTAGCTTGTCTAGATGCCATTGTTTCACATATTGCTTTTTGGTAAGAAAAATGCGTATCTTGCGTTATTTTTGTCCAATTATATAGTTCCTTTATCTTATCTTTTGCATTTTTAGAAATTTCATTACATAATTTATGGTCAAAAAGCAATGTTAAAATAGAATCTGCAATAGAATTACTATTTCCAGCATAACTTTTCATTCCATTTACTCTATGTTCTACTATTTCATTAAGACCACCTATATCTGATACTACAACAGGTATTCCTGCTAACATTCCTTCTAGTGCAACAATTCCAAATGGTTCATAGGTGCTTGGGAAAACTGCAATATCTGCACATTTATATAATTTGCACAATGATTTGTGGTCCATATAACCTGTGAAATAGACTTTATTGCTTAGTCCTAAATAATCAGCTTGTGCTTTCAATTCGTCAAACATTCCGCCTTTTCCTGCAATAACAAGTTTTGCATCGTGATAATTTTCTAAGATTTTAGGCATTGCTCCAATTAAAAATTGCACGCCCTTTTCATAAACAAGTCTTCCTGTGTATAGAATAATTTTTTCATTATCTGAAGCATAATTTCTTCTAAAATCATAATCTTTTTCAATACCACTATACATAGTAAGGTTTACTCCATTAGGAATAACATTTATTTTTTCAAATGGTAAGCCAAAATTTCTTTGTAATTCGCATTTCATATAGTTACTATTTACAATTACTTCATTTGCTTCATAAGTAAGCATCCATTCTGTATCATTTATATATCTTTGTGTTTCATCGTGAATTCCGCTATTTCTACCGGATTCTGTAGCGTGTATGGTAGCAACAATTGGTATATCGTAAGAATTTTTAATAGATTTTGCCGCATACGCTACAAGCCAATCGTGAGCGTGAATAACATCAAATTTTCCTTGTTTACTAATTAATTCATTTGCTTTTGAAATCATATTAAAATTCATTTGCATAATCCAATCAATAAAATTGTTTGGATTAATCATATAATTATCTACTCTATATACATTTACACCTTTATCATCTTCATAGTATGGCATATTTTCTTCACGATAAGTAATAACTGTAACTTCGTGTCCATCTTTTAATAATCTTTTAGATAAATCGTGAACAACTCTTGCAATTCCACCCACTATTCTTGGAGGGTATTCCCACGTTAGCATTAGTATTTTCATAAAATAATGCTCCTTTCAATTTTCTTTTGTAATTTCTTGTACTATTTTATACAAAATAATCGAAAATGTAAATATAATTTTTAATTATTTTTTATTAATGATACATTTTTTATATAATTCCAAGAGTCTTTACACATATCCTCAATTGTTTTTTGCGTGCACCAATTGAGTTCTTCCTTTGCTTTTGTTGGATCAGCACATACAACATCAATATCTCCAGGTCTTCTTGGAGCAATTTTGTATGGTACTTTTACATTATTTACTTTTTCAAATGTTTTAATTAATTCAAGTACACTACAACCTTTACCACTTCCCAAATTATATACATATACACCTGGATTATAAGTTTTCAATTTACTTAATGCTTTTATATGTCCATTTGCTAAATCTACAACGTGAATATAATCTCTTACGCCTGTTCCATCTACAGTATTATAATCGTTTCCAAATACAGAAAGTTCTTTTAATTCTCCTACTGCAACTTTTTGTATATATGGCATTAAATTATTTGGTATTCCATTTGGGTTATCTCCAATTAGTCCACTTTTATGTGCTCCAATTGGATTAAAATACCTAAGCATACATATTTTCCAACTATTATCTGATGTATATAAATCTTCAAGTATTTTTTCAATCATTGCTTTTGTAGTTCCATAAGGATTAGTTGTCTTTCCTCTTCCCAATGATTCGGCATATTTGTCAACTCCAGGATTTCCATATACTGTTGCTGAAGAACTAAATACAATTTCTTTACAATTATATTTTCTCATTGTTTCTAGTAATACAAGCGTTCCAGTTATGTTGTTATGATAATATTCTAAGGGCTTTTGCACAGATTCGCCAACAGCTTTTAGACCTGCAAAGTGAATAACTGAATCTATTGAATTTTCTTCAAATACCTTTTCTAATTTTTCTCTATCTAGTATATCTACTTCATAAAATGAAAAGTCCTTTCCTGTAATTTGTTTTATTTTATCAATTACATCAGGACTACTATTTACAAAATTGTCTACTACAACTACGTCTTCATTATTTTCCAATAATTCTACCACTGTATGACTTCCAATAAAACCTGTTCCACCTGTAACTAAAATACTCATAATTTTTTTATCTCCTTATCATAAAAATTATTATATAAAGCAATAGCAGTTTGCGGACTGTCTTGACCTTCTTTATTTTTTATTGGTGCAAAGTCTTCTTCTCTTTTTCCCCTTAAAACTACTATATCATTAAAATATGACCAACCATCAAATATAAAGGTTTCAAATTTATATACATTTGGAGCATCTGGATGAATAATATTTCCATTTGCATCCATATAATCAGATTTTTTATATGCTATGTGATATGGCAATTCTTTTTTAGCTAATATTTCTAATGCATTTAATGAAAATAAATTGCACATTATATGAGATTCTCCAAATTTAAGTTCTCCTTCTTCATTATGAGCATTTTTCATTTCTTCAGACATTTCAGAATATTCAATAACTTTTATTTTATTATCTTTTTTGCATATTGCCCCTACTTTTTCTTCTGGAGAACTTTTTATAATAGACTTTGTAGCAATTTCCACTTTTCTGTCTTCTGCTAATCCTATAAGCATTGGATCAGCGATGTTTAATAAAATATTATCAATTGAACTTATAAAAATCCAGCGAATTTTTCTTTCTTTCATATCATCTAATATGTTATTGCTATACATAGAAGAAAAAATCCCACCATTACCGTTTGCTGCTTCTTTTATCAGTTTATTTTTACCTATAACTAGTTTTTTATCTTCTGTTATTAAAGGTAAATTTGATTGTTTGAAAAATTGAACATAACTTTTTGGGTAGTTAAAATAATTATTGCTTTCAAAAAATTCTTTAATATCAGAGTCATTTTCTTCGCTTGTCATAATATACCAAGGTATAGTAACATTATATTGATTATTTTTTTCCTTTAATTTGTCCGCAAGAATTTCAAATAAATATTTAGGCTTAGGCTTTATATCTATCTTGAACAATCCTTTAGGCTTATCTAGCCCTAATCTTGTTCCCTGTCCTCCAGACATTGTTACCAAAGCATATTGATTGTCTTTAATAATATTTTCTCCAATTGTATTATATCTTTGTATCTCATTATTTATTAATTTATCTTTATTAATAGCAACTATTTCTTCAATTTCATCTGGTGTTTCTTTTTCTTTTGCATTTAATTGATTATATAAACTTTCAATTTGATTAAAATCTATTCTATTCACTTGTTCAAATAATTTTTCTTTTTCTTCTTCAGTAAAATTTTGTAATAAGTCAATTATATGATCTTGATTATATTTTTTAAGCTTTTCTAATGCATTCACTATTTTATTAAAGTCCTTTCCTTTTGTAAAATCTATTCTTTAATTGTATCTGTATAAACCTGCATTGCTTCTTCTATATCTCCATCGAATATTAAATTTCCTGTTTGCATAACCATTCCGCGTTTGCAAAAATCTTGAGCAGTTTTGGTTGCGTGAGTAACATAAAGCAATGTAACACCTTTTTCAATTAGTTCATTTATTTTTTTAATACATTTTCTTCTAAATTCTTCATCACCAACACTTAGTGCTTCGTCAACTATTAATATTTCAGGCTCTACATTTACATTAATTGAAAAACCAAGTCTGGCCTTCATACCACTTGAATATGTTCTTACAGGTTGATCTATATATTCTTCAATTTGTGCAAAGTCTATGATTGTTTGTTCCAATTTTTTTATTTCATCTGTATTTATTCCTAACAATTGACCTTTTAAATAAATATTCTCTCTTCCTGTAAATTCAGGATCAAATCCTGATGTTAATTCTAGAAGCGCACTTACCCTACCATCAATAATTATTTCACCACTTGTTGGATATGTTACTTCTGTAATCATTTTTAAAATGGTGGACTTTCCTGCACCATTTTTTCCAAACAATGCAACAGATTCGCCTTTATTAATTTTAAATGAAACATTATTTACAGCATTTTTAGGTTTATAAGGTGTTTTCTTGAAAAAGATAGCCTTAAATCTTTGCTTGTCATTTTTATACAGTTTATATATTTTAGTTACATTTTTAAATTCTATTACAGTTTTAGGCATATTATTCTACTCCTTTTCCATTATAAAACATCTGGTATTTCTTTTTTTAATTTTTTATAAATGCGTATTGCTAGTACAGCCATTACAACAGTTATTATAATAAAACAAGCTAATGTTTTAGGTGATTCCCAAAACCATACTTTGTTAATAAAGCAGTTTCTAAATCCAGTAACTAAATAGGTAACAGGATTTATTTTTAGAATTTTCTTTAATGTTGCATTTTTTATAGTAGAAGGATTCCACATAATACCAGATAACCAGAAAATCGCTGTTATAAATGATTTTACTAAATTGCTATAATCTTTACTAATAACTGCAAGTGGCGCTGAAAATAATCCCCATATATTAAAAAATATAAAGGTAAGCAAAATGTAAAATGGTAATTGTAGTAAATAAATATCTGGTGTATATCCGAATAATCTAAAAATAACAATTACAAGAAAAATTAATATTAAATGTATTATAAATTTAGATATATTAACGAATGTAGGAATTGTTGATACTGGGAATTTCATTTTTGTTACTAAATAACTATATTTTCTAATACAATCTGTACCAGCAGTTATCATTTCACTCATATAAAACCAAGGAACAACCCCTGCAATTAGCCATAAGAAGTAAGGGTAATCGTTTACATCTTTTCCCATTCTCAATCCAACTGAAAAGGCAAACCAATAAACAAAAATAGTTACTGCAGGTTTAATAATAGCCCAAGCCCATCCTAATGCTGCCCCTCTATATGTTTTTACCAAATCTGCCTTTGCTAATTTCATAATTTGGTTTTTATAATTAATATGTTCTTTAATAATTTTTATAAATGTTTCCATATTTTTCTTCCTTACTATTTTTATGTTTCCAATTTTCTTTTTAAACTATTTACGGCAGATTTATTTTTAAAGTTAGTGTCAACCCTTTTTAAGTGAAATATATCTTCGCCATACATCAGCCCAATTCCGTGCTCATATTTTTTACTTGTCCCACCATAAAATACATAATATTTTCCATTTTCATAAATAAAGCTACTTCTATATATTCCTTTATTATCCCAATGTCGACTTTTGGTAGTAGGACGTATAATAACTTTGGCAGTATTCCATTGTAGTCCATCTGTTGAACTTGTATAATATAAATTCATATCATTATGATTTTTCCATTTATTAAAAGCTACTACAAGCATTTCATATCCCTTTTGAGTTTTAATAACATCAATATGCCAAGATTGCAATTTTGTTTCATATTGTATTTTTGTACTACTTATATCTTTCCAATTAATTCCGTTATCTGATAGAGCATATCTAATAATTCCGTCTTTATCTACATACCACATTTTATAGACTGAATCATCATACAAAATTGCTGGACTAACATAATCTTTTTCTTTTCTGTTTTTAGAATTAGCCGTAACCTGTTTATTAGACCAATGAATACCATCTTTTGTTTCTAATCTATAAATAATAGCTCGATTTTCAACATCATCTACATATCTCCAGTAGCAGTATAACGTATTTGTTTTAGGTTGATAAACAAGGTGAGTATCTGAATTATATCTTTTAAGATGAATTGTTTCTCCACCATCGTCTAAAGGATTAGTTAAGCCTACTGGTGTTACCCAAGTAACTAAATCATTGCTTGCAACAATATGTGGGTTTTCTTTACTGTCGTCACCACCTGGATAAGGAGTATATGCCATCCAATATTTATAACCATTCCATTTTTCTGGAAAAGATAAAACTTTTGGATGATATGCCTGATTATCTCCATAAGCACTAATAATTTCTAATTTATATTTACAATTATAATCATCTTTTTCACTTGGAATAAAGCATAAACCAAAAATAAGAATTAATATAATTGCTATTGCGATTTTTTTAGTGGATTTCATTTTTACATCTTCTTTCTAATTTTTTACGAAATATTAATTATTAGGTATTTGGTTTTTACCATTAATTGCTGGTTGTAATCCTAAATCTTTTTTAATTTTAGATGTTGAAACACCTTTTGTTCTTGGAAGATATACAACTTCGCAATAATCTCTTAATTTTTCGAAATTTTCATTTCCTTCCCAGTCATCTCCCATAACGGTAACATCAACAAAATATTTTTTTACGTCATCAATTTTTTGATCCCAAGTATTTTCTGGAATAACTAAATCTACATATCTAATTGCCTCTAGCATTTTCTTTCTAGTTTCGTAATTGTGATATGCTGTTTTTCCTTTAATACTGTTAAATTCATCTGTTGATAAGGCAACAATTAAATAATCTCCTAATTCTTTTGCTCTTTTTAATAGACGAATATGTCCATAATGTAATAAATCAAATGTTCCATAAGTTAAAATTCTTTTCATAATTTTACACTCCTTTATTTAAATATTTCTTCAAATTCTGCTAATGCCTTTTGATTGAATTCCGTTGCATCAAACTTCTTTAGGTTTTCTAGTTTTCCATTTTTAAAATCGTTAAAGCCTTCTACTAAACCTGTTTCAGAATTTTCAACTAAATAGCCATAACCTTGTGAAAGAAATTCCCTTGGTCCTTCTATATCAGTTGAAATTACTTTTTTGTCCAATATTAATGCTTCCATAATTGTCATTGGCAAGCCTTCATAATAAGACGATAAAACAAAGCAATCACACTTAGATAAGATAGCACAAGGATTTTTTAATGAACGAATAACAATAATGTGATCATTTTTAAGTTCCTTTGTTACTAGATCAAGTGTTTCCTGGAATAAAATTCCGTGTCCACCTATAATAATTAAATAATTATTATGGTTTTGAGCTTGAAATTTGTCAAAAGCACGTATTAATCTATCTAATCCCTTTTCTGGTGAAAAACGAGCGATATTGATAAACTTATGAGATGTTTTATCATTTAATATCTTTTTTAATTGGCTTAGTTCAATATTAGAATACGTATCGTGGTCAAATTCTATTGTTTTATTTCCATTAGCTATAATTCCTTCTATATCATTTAAATTGTGTACCAAGCAAAGTTTATGTTTGTCTTTGTTATGCAGATAATCTTGAATACTTTCTTCCATATTTTCTCTTACTAAAACAATTTTATTAAATGATTTATATGCTTCTATTAAAGAATTTCTATGAAAATTGGATCTAGTTTTTTCTTCTTTAGATAAAACACTATGTGTAAATATTATTTTCTTAGCATCCATTTCCTTAAATAAATGCATTATATCTTTTTCATACCCAGAGAAATGAATAACATAATCAAAATGCAAATTTGGGAATAATCTTTCCATTTCTCTTTTATATATTTTATCTATTGTTTTTTTAACATACTCTGTGTTTATATTATATTTATAATATAGTCTATTTACTATTTTTTCCCATAGAGTTAGAACTTTTATTCCTTGCATAGGAATATAATCTGTATTTTGAAAGAAATTAATTGTATTTTTATTTCTTTCTACCTTACTTTTATAAAAGGTTAAAATATAATTTCTTTTTGTTAAATCAATGTTTGCAAATACTCCTTTTAAAGCGGTTGTTATTCCATTTTTTAATAGAGCTCCAGCAAAAATCAAAACATTTTCTTTGTTGTTAGCATATTTAGATCCCGGTATTATCTTTATTTTATCACTTTTAATTCCTTTAAAAATATAATTACAAATGTGTTTTGTACTTGCTTGATGGTCATAATTGCAAAATTGATTTTGGAAATTTGTGTATGGCTCATAATCTTTGGTATCTTCCATTTCCTTTATTAAGTCTTCTACAGAAAGAGCAACAGAAAAAGGTAATTCATCATAATTAATATACATTCCTCTATCTGCCAAGTATTGTTCTTTATCGTAAGCAAATAATATAATTTTTTTACCAGTATTAGCATAATCGAAAAATACACTTGAGTAATCGGTGATTAATCCATCTGCAATATTTAAGAATTCGTATGTTTCATATTCTTTTGGAAATCTTTTTATATGCTTAAATACTTCAAAATCAATTTGAGAATCTGCATAATTATGCAATTTAACATATAAGACCATATCTTCTTTTAAGGAAGCATCAATTTGTAAAAGAAGATACATTAAATAGTGATATTGTGCCAGATTTCCCTTATTAATCAAAATGCCTCTCCAAGTTGGCATATAAATAAATACCTTTTTATCTTGAACATCTAGTTCTTTTCTTATTTTTTCTCTCGAAACATTATTATAAAAAATATCATTTCTTGGATAACCTGATATTAAGTATTCACCTTTATAAAAATTATTTAACATATAATCTTCTCGAAAGACATCAAACATAAATTCATTTTGATAAATTAAATAATCTGCCATTAGAAAATTTCTTTGAGTATTTCCCAGTTCATTTGGTGCACTCTTTATTTTTCTTCCCATTGCCTTTAGTGGAGTTCCGTGCCAAGTATTAATGTAAATTTGTCCCTCTTTCTTAATGTAATAAGAAGGAAAGGTTGCATTGTTAACTAAGTATTTTGCCCTAGATAACAATTTACAATATTTCCTTGAATGTATAACAACAACTTGTACATTATGAGTCATTCTTTTTATTTTTAAATATTTCTTTATAGAAGATTTATTTTTAGGAGATGCTACAACGTATTTTTTTAATTGCCTATAATCCTTGTTTTCATAAATTTCTTTTAATATATAATATACATTTCCTGTAATAGAACTGCCATCAAATGCTTGAAATAATATCTCTTTTTCGTTTATTTTACTCTTGTTATATTTCTTTGCATAAATTAATGTTGCTCGGAAACTTCTATTAAATAATAATTTTTTTAGACCCCTTCTCATATTAGTCATTTTTAAATTTTGCCTCCTAGATTACTCTTAAATATCTTGTCTATCACTCTTTTACTTGCTTGTCCATCATCTAAATAATTAAATTTTTTATTAAAGTTTTCATATTTTTTGTCATACTTAAATTGTGTTGTTGCTAATCTTATTTCTTCAATTAATTCATTTTCTGTTTTTATAATTTTTCCAGGAAGATCAGCAATATCTAAATAGAAACCTCTTATATTATCTCGATAATCTTCTAAATCATACATATAAAATATAATTGGCCTTTTTAAATTTGCATAATCGAAAAATACACTAGAATAGTCGGTAATAAGTAAATCGCTAATTACATATAATTCATTAATATCATCATAATTAGACACATCAATTACAAAGTCTTTATAATTTTCGAAATTGAAAGATTGCGCTACAAGCCAATGTTCTCTAAATAAAATAACATATTCATCTCCAAGTGATTCTCTCAAGTTATCAAAATTTACTTTTGTTTCATAAGTATATCCTACACCAGAAGTATGTTGATTATCTCTATAAGTTGGCGCATAAAGAATAATTTTTTTATTGCAATCTTTTAAATTCAACTTTTCCTTAATGCTTTCTATATCTTTTTGGGTATAATTCATTAAAAAGTCATTTCTAGGATACCCTTCTTCAATCATAATATTTTCTTTACCTATTTGTTTTAAATCCCAAGTTGAAATAAACTTTTCAGTTGCAAATTTGGATGGAGACAAGAAATAAGAAAACTTTTCTGCTTCCATATGATACCTTTTTTTAATTTCGGTTAGGGAATTCATAGCATTGTTAAAGTGTTGAAGGTCGCATCCTAATCTTTTAAGTGGTGTTCCGTGCCAACATTGTACAAAAATTTGATTTCCTTTTGGATAAATATAATCTGGAATTTTATAATTAAAAATCCAATATTTTGCTCTTCCTAGTGATTTTAAATATTCTTTTGAGCCTATTTTAACCAGCTGTGTATTTTTGTTTTCTTCTAAAAATGTATAATTTTCTATATCATTAAATGCCCATATAAATTTATATTCTTCAAAGCTTTTATCTTCTAGCATTTGTTTATATAAAGCTTTAGGTGAATCACAATAAGACCTTCCATTAAAGCAAGCAAAAATAATTAATTTTTCATCTACCTTTACCCTTTTAGTAATTAAATTATATTTTAAGTTGTATTTGATATAATGAACTTTGCGAATTATTTTTCTAAGAAATACATTTTTTTTCATAATAGAATTAATTAATTTCTTTAATTTTTTTTTCATATCTATAAACCTTCTCTTCTTTCTTCTTATATTGCTCCAAAACAAAATCTGTAAGGTCTTTTGTTGCTTTGCTTGAATTAATTTCTATGTATTTATTTCTATAATTTTTGATTTCTTGTATATCGTAATTTTGAGTTTCAATTTTGTTCATTATATCATTAAAATTTTTACTTGTAAATGTTTTTAATTCTTCATTTAAATTAATATTCAGCCCTCTATTTTGTATATAATCTTCTAAGTCATACAAATAAGGAAATATAGGCTTTTCTAAAAGGCTAGCTTCAATAGAAAGAATAGAATAATCTGTTATAATATAATCTGCAATTTTTATTAAATCATAGCTTGTGTAGTTAGAATCTACTGTATATTCTTCTGGAACGCAAGAATTTTCTAGCGGATGAAGCTTTATAATCAATTGATATTTTTCTTTGTCTAATCGATAACTTAAAATTTCTTCTAAATTTGCTTTTTTCCCTTTTCTAAAAGTTGGCACATATAAAATAATTTTTTTGTTTTTATATGTTGGATATTGTTTATAAAACTCTTCAGACTTATCATATTCTGGATTTACAATATACTCTAGTCTTGGTAAGCCTAATTTTGCAATTTTTTCTTTTTCAATATTGAACGCTTCTGCAAAAATTTCTTTTGTTGCTTCACTTGGAGCAATTATATAATCATAATTTTTATGCATACACATTAGTTCAGCAACTTTTTTAGATTTTCCTTCCTCTGTATCTAAGCATTGGTAACCAAATTTCTTTACAGCGCCTGAAGCGTGCCAAATTTGAATAATTGTTAATTGATTTTTATGTTTTAAAATACTAATTGGCACACAATAACTTTCTGTAATACAAACTTTAGATGTTGCTAAATAATACATAGTTTTTAAAACATAGCCAATCATATTCCATACATAAGATATATAATCTTTTTTGGTGCAAAGACTACTTTTCATTTTCTTACATAAAAAAACAATATTTATTTCATTATTTTGTTGTTTTATTTCGTTTGAGAGTAATGTAAAATCTAAACTTGGTTTATTAGATTGCATACTAATAAAAACAATCTGTTTTTTTACAGGTAACAATTTTATAAAAAAATAAATAAATTTCAAAAAAAGCTTTCCCAAACTTACAATGATTGTTTTCATTTTTTACAAAAACCCTTTCTTTTTACATTTTATCTGGCATATCAATTCCCAATAAATTCATACCTTTTTTAAGAACAATGCTGGTCATATAAGTTAAATAAAATCTTGCATCCTTTTCTTCTAAATTATCTGACATAATTTTATATTCATTATAAAAACTACTATAAGCTTTTGCTAAATTAATTAAATATCTAGATAAAATTGATGGTTCATTTTTTTCCGTTGCTTCCATTAGTATTTCTTGGAAATTATAGATTAATTTCACTATTTTTAACGCTTCTTTACTTTCCATTTGTTCTATATTTATTTTATCTACTGTTGGCAATGCATTTATAGAAGCCAAAATACTATTAGTTCTTACATAAGTATATTGAACATAAGGTCCAGTTTCACCATTAAAGTTTAATATAATGTCCCAATCGAATATTTCATCTTTAATTCTACTATTAGATAAATCATTAAATATAATTGCACCAATTCCAACCTTTGTTGCAATTTCATCTTCATTTGCTAAATCTGTATGTTTTTCTTTTATAATTTCTTTCGCTCTTTGAATTGATTCATTTAATAAATCTTCAAGCTTAATAATGTTTCCTTCTCTTGTTGACATTTTACCTGTTTTTAATAAAACCATACCAAATGGAACGTGTGTAAGACCATTAGTATATTTTTCATCTATACCCAGTAATTTTGCAACTTCAAACACTTGCTTAAAATGTAAATTTTGTTCGTATGATGTAACATAAATTGCCTTATCAAAATTGTAAGTTCTTGCACGATGTAAAATAGCTGCTAAATCTCTTGATGCATACGTAGAAGAACCATTTGTTTTTTCAATAATACAAGGTGGCATTTTCTTTTCTTCTAAATCTATTATTTTTGCGCCTTCTGATTTAACAAGTTTTCCTGTTTTTTCAAGTATATCAAGAACCTCTGGAACCTTAGGAGCAATTGCTGCTTCGCCTTCCCAAGAATCAAATCTTCCACCTAATAAGTTGTATATTCTTTGAAATTCCTTTAAACTAAGTTTTCTAAACCTTTTCCATAAATCCATACAATATGGGTCTCCATCTTCTAATAGTTTAAAGTTATTTCTACAACTTTCTAATACGTTTTCATCTTGTTTACACAATTCATTGATTCTAATATATATTTTAGTTAATTCTTCTATTGGATTTTCTTCAATATTATATTCCTTTCCCCATAATTTGTAGCCTTCTATCATTTTTCCAAATTGCGTTCCATAATCGCCTAAATAATTTAAACCTTTTACATTATAGCCTAAATACTCATATAGATTATATAAGGCTTGTCCAATAACTGTAGAACGTAAATGCCCTATATGAAAAGGCTTTGCGATGTTAGGGTGAGAATAATCTATAACAATATTTTTACCATTTCCAATATCTGACTTTCCATATTCTTCCTTCTCATTATTTACTTCTTCAATTGTTACTTTAATTAAAATATCTTTACGAATGTAAAAATTCAAATAACCGCCTGCTACTTCTACCTTTTCTATAACAGACTGTTCTATATTTTCATTTATTTTTTCTTTTAATTCACTTGCAATAATTGCAGGAGCCTTTTTAAGCTCTTTTGCAAGTTTAAAGCAAGGAAATGCATAATCTCCCATTGTATCATCTGGTGGAATTTCTATATAACCTTCTATTTCTTTTTCATTGCTATTTGTTGCATCTGAAATAATTTTAGCCAATTCTTTTTTAAAATTTAACATCTAAAAACTTCATCCTTTCTGTTATTAATGGTATTATTATACTAAAAAAAGAACATATATGCAAGTATATGTTCTTTTGAACTGTTATTACTCACCAAATGAAATTCCTATATCGTATGCAGTTCTATATAAGTCGTGATCTTTGGTTACTCTTCTTATATTACTTTCAGCTGTATTTCCAGATACTGCACCTATTTTTTTGTTATTTCCAACTACATCTTCTAATGAAACACAATCTAACCTGCCATTTTTTATAACAGCAAGTACACCAAATTTTCCTTCCAAAGCAAGTTCCATAGCTTTTGCTCCGTATTTTGTAGATAAAACTCTATCAAATGCTGTAGGTGTTCCACCTCTTTGCATATAACCAAGTGTTGTATTTCTTGCCTCTAATCCAGTTAAGCTTTCTAATTCTTTTGCAACTCTATTTCCAATTCCACCAAGCTTTGTATTATCTACACCTGTACCATTGTCTCTAACATTTTCTACGCTGATTGTTCCTCCTTTTGGAGCTGCTCCTTCTGCAACAACAACAACACTGAAATTTTTACCCATTTTCTTTCTTTCTTCTATTTTTTTAGCTGCTATTTTTATATCATAAGGTATTTCAGGAATTAAGCAAATATCTGCACCTCCAGCTATTGCTGATTCAAGTGCAATCCATCCAGCATATCTTCCCATTACTTCTAGCACCATAATCCTATGATGTGTTTCTCCTGTAGAATGTAATCTATCTATAGCTTCTGTTGCAACAGAAACAGCGGTATTATACCCAAATGTAATTTCTGTGCAAGCTACGTCATTATCAATAGTTTTTGGAATTCCAATTACATTAATTCCTTTAAGTGAAAAGTCCCTTGCTGACTTTTGTGTTCCATCTCCACCTAAAGTAAATACGCAATCAAATCCATCCTTTTTTACGTTTTCTACACATATATCTGATAAATCTTTATAAATAACTTGTCCGTTCTCTTCCACTTTATAATTAAATACATTTGCATTAGTTGAAGAGCCAATTATAGAGCCTCCTTTGTGAAGAATTCCAGAAGCTGTTGAACTAGAGTCAAGTTTTATAAAATTATTATTTAATAATCCTCTATACCCTTCTATAAATCCATAACATTCTACTCCATTGCTTTCGGCTGTTTTCACAATTCCTCTTATAACTGCGTTAAATCCAGAGACATCGCCTCCATTTGCTAATATTGCTACTTTTTTTATCATTTTCCTTCCTTCTTTCTTTTCTTACGAATAATTTATCATTACTATATTATATCAGTTAAAAATAAAAATACAATAGATTTTTTAAATATTTTCTAATCCACCTTTTAGATTATACACATTTGTATAGCCCAAATTTTCCAGAATTTCACTTGCTTTTTTACTTCTTACTCCTGTTTGACAATAAATTAATATTTTTTTATTTTTATCTTTTATATACTTTTCTATATTTGTTTTTATTTCTGGTAATGGAACATTAATTGCAGTGTTAAGATGATTTTCTGCATATTCTCTTCGGCTTCTTACATCTATTATTTTATATTCATTTGTATTTATTTCTTGAAATGTAATCTCCTTTATATTTCTTTTAAATTTTTTATGGACTTTTAAATTTTTCCACAATTGATCTAAATTTATCATTTTATTCACACTCTTTCTAAAAAAACTCATATTATATTTTATTCATTGCGTCATATTTTTGTTATTTTATTGTAATATTTGTATCGTTTGTCTACTAGTTAATAATTTTTAGATATTTTTGCGTAGATTGTAGTATTTTGTGCGCTTTTCAGCGTTTTTGTTTGTCTTTTTATTACAAATATATTTCACATTTTTTACAAATATTTTTCAAACTTATATTTTATGTAACTTATTTTCTTTGTTTTAGTTTACATATTTTCTTATTGTGAATTAGTGTGGATATTGTGGATAACTCTGTGAATAACTTAAAATTGCACATTTATTTTTTTAGTTTTACACTTTTGCATAAATAATAAGTTTACAAATTTATGTTCTGTGGATTATTTATGTTTTTATGTTTACCGTTTCTAAATGTCAAAAAAATCATAAAAATTTTCTCGTATTGTTTGGAAAGCTTAAATCGATAAAAAGAAAAGCGGTCATAACCGCCTTTTCTCTTCTTATATTTATTTAATTTGTTCTACAATTAGAATTTTATTAAAAAATATGTAATAACAACTACCTCTGCAATCAATATTACGGGAAATCCCAGTGTGAATTTTATTTTTTGTGTTTTATGTCTAAATAAATACATTCCAGCTATTGTTCCTATAGAACCCCCTAATATAGCAACCATTAATAATGTTTTTTCTGGTATTCTCCATTTTCCATATTTTGCCCTTCTTTTGTCTATATACATTATTAATAAACCTATTAAATTAATTATTAATAAATAAATGCATACATTAAATGGTGTTAAATAAATAATTAGTCCTGTAGAATTTAAGAATTTCATATTTTCCTTCTTTCTTATGCAATACTATTTTTCATCTTTTCATTATGCAAATAAACTCATTTGATTGCTTTGTGACATTCCATTTAAGCATCCAAATTTTTTTAATAATTCTGTTACAGATTTTCCTACTTTTCCCCTTTGTTGTAATTCGTCTATGCTCATAAATTCTCCATCTTTTTTTGCTGTTTCAATACTTTCTGCAGCAACAGAACCCAAGCCTGGAATACTATTTAATGGAGGTCTTATGCCATCTTCTTCCATTAAAAATTTGGTAGCGTGTGATTTGTATAAATCAATTGGTAAGAAATTAATTCCTCTTTCATACATTTCTAGAACAATTTCTAGAATTGAATACATATTTTTATCTTTTGCTGATATATTGTTTCCCTGCATATCTAATTCTTTCATTTTATTTTTTACTTTTTCTTTTCCATAAATCATACATTCACTATCGAATTCGTCTGCTCTAATAGTAAAATATGCAGTATAGTAAGCTTTTGGCTTGTGTACTTTAAACCACGCAATTCTAAAAGCATTTGTTACATAAGCTGCAGCGTGAGCTTTTGGGAACATATACTTTATCTTTTCACAAGATTTAATATACCATTCTGGTACATTATTTTCTTCCATTATCTTTTTATATTCTGCCCATTTTTCTGGATCTTTTAATGCTTTTCCTTTACGCACTACTTCCATTATTTTAAAAGCAGGTTTTGGTGGAACACCTTGCTTAATTAAATAAAGCATAATATCATCTCTTGTACAAATTGCCTCTTGAAGTGTTATTGTTCCATCATTTATTAATGTTTGCGCATTTCCAAGCCATACATCTGTACCGTGTGACAATCCTGAAATTCTAAGTAATTCTTCAAATGTTGTTGGTTTAGTATCAACTAACATTCCGCCTTACAAATTTTGTTCCAAATTCAGGAACGCCAAAACTTCCTACCTCTGAATGTATTTGTTCTGGTGTTACGCCAAGCGCATCTGTTGAACTAAATATAGACATTGTTGCTTTATCGTCCAATGGCACTTTTGTTGGGTCAATTCCTGTTAAATCGTACAACATCCTAATCATTGTTGGATCATCGTGCCCTAGTATATCTAATTTTAGTAAGTTTTGATCAATAGAGTGATAATCAAAATGAGTGGTTATAATATCTGAATTAGGATCATCTGCTGGATGCTGTACCGGCGTAAATTCGTAAATTTCTCTTCCTTTTGGTACAACAATAATTCCTCCAGGATGTTGTCCAGTTGTTCTTTTAACACCAGTACATCCCACAGAAAGTCTTGCAATTTCTGCGCTATTTACTGGTATTTGTCTTTCTTCAAAATATTTTTTTACATAGCCATAAGCTGTTTTATCTGCAATAGTTCCTACAGTTCCTGCTTTAAAAGTAGTTCCTTTTCCAAAAATTACCTCTGTATATTTATGTGCTTTTGCCTGATATTCTCCAGAAAAATTCAAGTCTATATCTGGCTCTTTATCACCATCAAAACCTAAGAATGTTTCAAAAGGTATATCCATTCCATCTTTTGCTAGTTTATGTCCGCATACTGGGCAATCTTTATCTGGTAAATCAAATCCGTTTTTATAGCCATAGTCTGTAAAATCGGAATACTTGCAATTTGGACATCTATAATGTGGAGGTAATGAATTTACTTCTGTAATACCTGTCATATTTGCTACAAAAGATGAACCAACAGAACCTCTCGAGCCAACTATATAGCCATCTTCATTTGACTTCCATACCAATTTTTGTGCAATAATATACATAACTGAGAAACCATTTTTTATAATTGAATTTAATTCCTTTTCTAACCTATCTTCTACTATTTGTGGTAATTTTTCTCCGTATAATTCGTGTGCTTTCCCATAAGCAATTTCTTTTATTGTTTCTTCACATCCAGGAATATGTGGTGGACATTTTTCTGGCGAAATTGGGCAAATTCTTTCACACATATCAGCGATTTTATTTGTATTTGTAACAACTACTTCATAAGCTTTGTCCATTCCTAAATATTCAAATTCTTCTAACATTTCATTGGTTGTTCTTAAATATAATGGAGCTTGCTGATCTGCATCTTCATAGCCTTGTCCTGCTTGCAAAATTCTTCTATATATTTCATCTTGTGGATCCATAAAATGCACATCACAAGTAGCAACAACTAATTTATTTAATTTCTCACCTAACGCAACAATCCTTCTATTAATATCTTTTAAAGCTTCTCTATCTGCTACTGTACCATCTCTTACCATAAACTCATTATTACCAAGTGGTTGAATCTCTAAGTAATCATAGTCTCTGGCTATATTTTCTATTTCATCTTCGTCTTTTCCTGCAACAATTGCCCTATATAATTCGCCTTGCTCACAGGCACTACCCATAATTAGTCCTTCTGAATATTTTTTGTATAAGCTTTTTAAAATTCTTGGTTTTTTATAAAAATAATCAAGATGTGAAATAGACACTAATTTGTATAAATTTTTTAATCCAACATAATTTTGCGCTAGAATAATAGCGTGATAAGATGGTAACTTTTTATAAGCATCCTTTTCAAAGGCTTCATCTACTGAAACCTTATCAATATCATCTACCTTCTTAGCGCCCTTTTCTTTTAACATATCTATCATTACATTAAATACTTTTACGGTAGTATCAACATCGTCTAATGCACGGTGAGCAACTTCTACTTTTATACCTAAATTTTCTGCTATAATTCCTAATTTATATTTTTTGTAATCTGGAAATAATTCTTTTGCTAAACGTAAAGTATCTAAATGTGTGTTTTCAAATTTATAACCTAATTCCGTAGCATTATACTTTAAAAAACCTATATCAAAATCTGCATTATGTGCTACTAATACACTATCTCCAATAAAGTCTAATATTTTTGGAAATACTTCTTCAATTTTAGGCGCATCTTTTACCATATCATCTGTAATTTTAGTAACTTCAACTACTTTATATGGTATTGGTTTTTCAGGGTTTACAAAAGTTTCAAAGCTGTCGATTACTTTTCCATTTTTTATCTTCATTATACCTACTTCTGTTATTTTTTCTGTTCTAAAAGATAAGCCTGTTGTTTCTAAATCTAATACGCAATAAGTAGTATCTATATCTTGTCCTTTGGGATTAGATACAATTGGTGTTTTATCAGGTACTAAATAAGCTTCTACTCCATAAATAATTTTCATATCTGGATTATCTCTGCCTAACAGTTTATGTGCATCCGGGAATGCTTGTACAACAGCGTGATCTGTAATTGCCATTGCTTTCATCCCCCAACTCATTGCTCTTTTTATTAAATCGGTAGCAGAAGATACGCCATCCATTTGGCTCATTTGTGTATGTAAATGCAACTCAACTCTTTTTTCCTCGCTATTGTCCATTCTCTTTTCTTTTTTACGTCCCGGTGTTTCTATAATAACATTTACCAAAACTCCTAATTCTTTGCTGAATGGATCAAATTGAGCAGTTCCAGATATTTTTATACCTTTTGCTCCTTTAAGCCTTCCCATTACTTCTTTTAAATTATCTGGTTGAACAAATGCCTTACAAGTAATAGTGCTTGTCCCGTCATATAAATCAAACATTACAAGATATTTTCCACTTTTTAATTCCCTAGAATCCATATTAATTATTTCACCTTCTAGAGATATTTTTCCTGAATCTACACCTAAATCTTCTACTTTTACCAACTGTTCTTTTATTGTTAAAGAACGTCCTAAAATAAGAGGCGTATTTTCTGGTTCTTGACTAGATTGTGGAACTACATCACTTGTTTGCTCTTTTGCTGGCGAAGTAGCATCTGTATTGTTATTTGTTTTTTTATTTTCTGTTGAGTGATCTGTTATTTCTTGTTCTGCAAGTTCAACAGCCATTTTTTCTATTCTTTTAACGTTTTCTTCGTACTTTTTTATTAAATCTTCATTCAAGTTTTCTACATAATTTACTTTATATTTTTGTCCGAAAAAATCAAAAATTATTTCTTCTAATGTTTTTTCAAATCCTCTTGCAGAAAGGAAGTCTTTTCCCTTAACAGCCAACTCTACTTTTAGGTTTTTACCGTCTAAATCAGGTTTGCTATTAATTAGTATAGCCTTAGTTAATGGATGTTTTGCATTTATATATCTAATTATGTTCTCCCATTCTATTTCTATGTTAAATTCTTCATTATTTTTCAAAATTACTTGAGCTTCTTTTATTTTAAAGCGATTTTTTAGATAGTTTTCTAATTTATATATATTTATTAAATCAATTTTATTTTCTACTATAAGCGTTATAACTAATTGATTTGTTTTTTTATATAAATTTACGTTTTCTATTTTTGCATCAGTAATTGATATATCTGTTTCTAAATCTGGAAATACATCTTTTATAGATTTTAACTGTTGCATCATTTTGTCCTATCCCTTTCTTCAAGTTTTTATATTATTTAAAAATTCTCAAAATATCATTATACGTAACATAAATTGATAGAGCTATTAATAAAGAAAAACCAAGTGATTGAATTTTTAGTTCTGTTTCTTCTTTTAATGGTTTTCTTCTGATTCCTTCTATAATATATATAAGTATTTTTCCTCCATCTAATGGTGGAAAAGGCAAAATATTGGTTACTCCAAGAGATAGTGAAATTAAGGCAACAATATATAAATATTCATAAATTCCACTGGTGCTAACCACAATATCTGAAATGCCGACTATTCCTACCATTTGGTCTGCTGAAATTCCTCCTGTAAATAAACTTTTTAAATTATCAATAATTGATAGAGAAAATTCTTTTGTATCTAATAAACCATAGTAAATATTTCCACATAATGTTGAGGAAAGTATAAAATATACCAATAATCCAAACAAAATATTAACAATTGCACCAGCAGACACAATTGCTATTTTTTTGGGAATTGATACTTGACTAAAAGAACCTTGTTCTTCTGAGTGTTCTTCCTCTCCTTCTAAGCTAACAAATCCGCCCAAAGGAATAAGGCGAAGAGCATATTTGGTCTCGCCTTTTTCTTTGGTATAAATAGTTGGTCCAAATCCAATTGCAAATTCATTTACTTTTACTTTAAAAAATTTTGCAACTAAGAAATGTCCTCCTTCGTGTATAAATACTAGAAATCCTAGCATAATTATTATTTTTAGGGCACTTACAAGAAAACTAATCAAAATGTGTTCCTCCTGCTTTTTATTATGTCATAAATTTTATTGTCTAGATAATACTTGTTAATAATATGTATGCAAATGGAGATATAAATATTAAACTATCTATTCTATCTAGCAATCCACCGTGTCCTGGTATTAGATTGCTAAAATCTTTAATTCCAACAAATCTTTTTATACTAGATGCTGCAAAATCTCCAAATTGTCCTAATATACTTAATAAAATAGAAATAATTAATATTTTTTCATAAGGCACATAAATTGGAAGGAATTTATTAATACAAGCTGTGTATATAATTGATAATACAACTCCTCCAAGTAATCCAGCAACACATCCCTCTATTGATTTATTAGGACTTATTTTACTAAATTTATGTTTTCCCATTTTTAGTGTTTTACCAATAAAGTATGCCATTATATCTGTTCCCCAAGCAATGAAAAATGGATACCATATTAATATTTTTCCATTTTTTGTTCCTGCTAAAAGCGGTAAAAACATAATGAAAAGGTCAATATATAAAATACCAAATAACGTAATTGCTATATCTACAACTGAAATTTTTAAGTCTTTTAATATTAACTGAATAAATAATATAACAATTATAAATGGTATAGATATGCCAATATAATAGAATAATTGGTCTGTTGGAATAAGATGCATAAAAGAAATTAATATTGCTATTAAATAGCCTAACCATTTTATTGGTTTATATTTACTAAATGCGTGATAATATTCGTGCAATGAAATAATTGCAACAATGGATAAGGCAACATCAATTACATATTTATTACCAAATAATAATACAATAACAACCATAGGCAAGCCTAATAATGCTGAAGTTACTCTTCTAAGATCCATATTTTCTTATTCCTCCTTATAATATATCTTTCTATTTTATTTGCCACCAAATTTTCTATTTCTTTTATTGAATTCATTTATTGCATCATCTAAATCTTCTGGGCTAAAATCAGGCCATAATTTATTTGTAAAATAAAATTCTGAATATACCAATTGCCAAGGTAAAAAATTACTTGTTCTTATTTCTCCACTTGTCCTTATCATTAAGTCTGGATCAGGCATATTTTCAGTATATAAGTTATTTGATATTAATTGTTCATCAATTTCTTCTGGTTTAATAACTCCAGCTTTTACTTTTTCTGAAATTTTTCTTACAGCTTTTACTATCTCATCTCTTCCACCATAATTAAATGCAACATTAAAAGTAAGTCCTGTATTATTTTCTGTTTTTTTAATTGAATTATCAATACTTTTTAAAAGTCCTTTAGAAAGTCCTTCCTTGTTTCCAAGCATTTTTATTCTAATATTTTCCGTATCTGCCTTTTTCGAAAAATCATCTAAATAGTTTTGCAACAATAACATTAATGCTCCAACTTCTTCTTTACTTCTTTTCCAATTTTCTGTTGAAAAAGCATACACAGTTAAATATTTAATTCCTATTTTATTTGCATATTTAACAATATTTTCTAATGTTTCTGCACCTTTTTTATGTCCATATCTTATATCTAAATTTCTTTGTTTTGCCCATCTTCTATTGCCATCCATAATAATAGCAATATGTGTTGGTAAATTATTAATTTGTTCCATAATATATATTTCCTTTTATATTATTTAGTTATACACTCATTACTTCTTTTTCTTTATCTGATAATATTTTGTCTATTTCTTCTATCTTTTTATCTGTAAGTTTTTGAATTGTATCTTCAGCATTTTTTAAATCATCTTCTGTTATTTCACTATTTTTTTGCATTGCTTTTGCTTTATCAATTCCATCTCTTCTAATTGCTCTTACTGCAACTTTAGATTCTTCTGCCATTTTTTTAATGTCTTTTACTAAATCTTTTCTTCTTTCTTCAGTCAATTCTGGAAATGCTAATCTAATTACTTTTCCATCGTTATTAGGATTAATTCCAATATCTGAGCTAAGTATTGCTTTTTCTATTTCTTTTAAAATACTTGCATCCCAAGGTTGTATAACTATTAATCTAGCTTCAGGAACAGAAATTCCTGCTACTTGATTAATTGGTGTAGGTACACCATAATACATTACAGATACTTTATTTAATATTGCAGGATTAGCTCTTCCTGCTCTTACTTCTGATAAATTTTGTTTTAAAACATCAATTGTTTTATCCATTCTACTTTCAATTTCACTAAAATCCATTTTTTTCCTCTCCTTTATTCAACAATTGTACCAACATTTTCACCCTTAACAGCTCTAACCATATTCTCAGGATTTGCAATTCCAAAAACCAAAATTGGAATATTGTTATCCTTGCAAAGAGCTGTTGCAGTTGAGTCCATTACTTTTAAATCTTTATTTAATACATCTAAATATGAAATTTTATCAAATTTAGTTGCTGTTGGATCTAATTTTGGGTCTGCACTATAAACACCGTCAATTGTTTTACCTAATAGAATAATTTGCGAATCTGTTTCTGCTGCTCTTAAAGCTGCAGCAGTATCAGTTGTAAAGTATGGATTTCCTGTTCCACACGCAAAAATAACTACTCTTTTCTTTTCTAAATGTTTATGAGCTTTTCTTTTTATATATGGCTCTGCAATTTCTCGCATTTCAATTGCCGTTTGTAATCTAGTGTAAATTCCTCTTGCTTCTAATGAATCTTGAAGAGCTAAGCCATTCATTGCTGTTGCCAACATTCCCATATAATCTGATGTTGTTCTTTCCATATTTAGTCCATATTTTCCACGCCAAAAATTTCCTCCACCAACTACAATAGAAACTTCCACTCCTAAATTTATTAAAACTTTAATTTGGTCACATATTTTTCCTATAACTTCTGGATTAATTCCTGTTTTTTGATCTCCAGCTAAGGCTTCACCACTAAGTTTTAATAATACACGCTTATATTTTATGTTTTCCATAAAAACCTCCATTTTTATTTTTTTCTATCATATCATACTTTATATAAATTTTGCATCATTTTTTTAAATTTTATTATATTATTTTATATATTCGTTACAAATTCCTTATTTTGTTGTTACCCTTTCTATCAATGTTATATTATATATATAATTTTGATATGGTGTATCGAAATAAGCTGTACTTATGTATTTAAAGTCTTCTGTATTAAATAGTTCATTATAAAATCCATTATCTTGTGAATCTATAATCCATATTCTTCCCTCTAATTCTTGCAAGAAATCAGTTGTTATATATGTATTCATCTGAGGAGCCCACGCCTTATATGCTTCTTCTACTCCCCAATTTGCACCATTATAGAAATATTGCTTATTATCTTTAAAATTAGCTGCAAAAATAGATCCATTTCCTATATTGCTGTATACTAATAAATCACCTTCTCTTATATTTTCTTTTAAATATGTAATTTGTTTTCCATTTTCTGTAGCATAATTTTCCCTAATTTGTATTACATTATTCATTACACCTAATGCGAAAATGATGGTACATATTATTAATATTGTTGGAATGTTTTTTTCTTTAGATAATAAATAGCTAACAGCAAAAATGTATAATCCTGTTACTACAAATAAATAACGGTAATATATAATTGGGGTTGTTAGAATTTGAGTGATAATTACTGCTGCTATAATTACTGCAATATAAAGTCCGAACAGATAAAATAACTGGTTTATAGTTAATAGTTTTATCTTTTCTATTTCTGTAGATAAGTACTCCTAAGTAAACAAATAATAGTAAATTTGCAACAGTTCCTACCCATAAATTCCACTTAGCATATTTTCCTGTCATTTGGCAACTAATTAGTTCTAATAATGAATTAAAATCAAAACCAATCCAAAATCCCTTTGATACGTGTTTCATTTGAGATGCTAAATAAACAAGCCAAGGTAGATATAAAATGACTTGTATAATTCCCCAGAAAATTTGATATTTTAGATCTTTCCACTTTTTATTTTTAATTAAGAATATCAATAATAAAAGATTAATCAAGCCAGCTGCCATTAGCCCATAATAGTGAATAAAAATGCTAGCTGTGCTAAATAAACCAAATATAATCCAATTCTTTTTATTACTTTGTCCTAAATAGATTCTATAAGAGTAAATTGCTAAGATTGTTACTATGTATATAGCCCACGAATACATTCTAATTTGATTAGCATATACTGCCATCATTGGTAAGAAATAACATAGGAAAGAAAATAATACACCTGTTTTTTCTCCAAAATCTTTTTTTATATGGGTATAACCTAATAATCCTAATAAAGCAATTGGCAATGCAGAAAATAATCTATATGCAAGAATAGAACCATTTGTTAATATATTCACAAATCTTAACATCCAATAATATAAAACCGGATGTACATCATTTCCTCCTATATTCCAAATATCTACTAGTGTTTGATTTGCCATTCCAACTGAATAAGCTTCATCAAACCATAAATTTGTATGGAATACACTTGCAAATATAAATATTGTTCCAATAATCATAATAATTATATGGATTTGTTTTAATGTAATTTTATTTTTCATTTTTTTCCCCTTCTATTAATTCATAATTATTTACAACATTTGATAAACATTTATTAATTAAATTATATAATTTATATTCTACAAAATAGTAAATAAGCCCTGCTATTACTATATCTATTACAAAAACTATTAAAAATGTAACTAATTGTACTATATATGGATTTGCTATTATATTTATATTCTTGAAATAGAGTACAATATGTCCAGATAATAAATTATTTACTAATCCGTGCGTTATAAATAAAGAATAACTTATTTTCTTTATATCTTTTAAATGATTCCAATTAAAAGCATTTTGTAGTTTAGGTAAACAGTATAAAGTTAAGACAATTAAAGAGCATACTATGGTATCCATTAAATAAATCCAGCTTGATTCTTCACCTCTAGGAATAAACCATATAATTGGCAAAAGAATAATTAAATACCAATATTTATATAGATTTTTTTCTTTTAATATTTCACATAATTGATAAGTAAGTCCTCCTGCCACTGTTGATAAAATCCATACTTTATCCATATAATACAATAAAAGCATTAATGGTATATAAAGTAATGGTAAATATTTTTTATTAGAAAATAAATAGGTTAATAATGCAATTAGAATATTGCCTATAAAAAAGTCTAGAATATATCCTAAATGTTCATTTATTCCATTATTTCCAGGCCATAAAACTCCATTTAAATATGATGATATTGAGATTGTATTTCCTATAAATAACATTATTATAGTATAAATTGTACATACTACAAATATTGGTAACATTAGTCTTAAATATCTGTTAAAAATAAATTTACCAAAATCAACTGCTTTTTTATAAAACTTTTTAGCAACAAGAAAACCACTAATGATACACATCATACTTACAGCATATTTTCCTGTTATTCCATAAAAAATCCAATACAAAAATGATTTACTGTTATAGCATAAATCTGATAAAATATTTTGCTCGTAATAATTTGAAAAACATTGATAATTGAAATGCGCAAAAACAATCCATACTACTGCTAAAAATCTAAGAGTATTTAAAAATTCTAACTGCTTTTTTTTCTCCATTTTTTTACATTATACCTTTCTTTTTTCAATTCTAGTAGAATTATATCATAAATATAAAAAAAGTAAAGCAAAAGCTTTACTTTATATTTAGCATTAGTAAAGACTACTAAGAAAATAGTAGCCTTTACAATTTCTTTTTGTTAGAAATTAATGGGTGTTATATCAATTACTAATCATTATACATACAATTTGTTTTTATTAAACAAGATATTAATAAGAAGAATTGTATAATTGCTAAAACTGTAAAGAATGCTACTATTCCTATTAATACCGCTGTAGCTGTTGCAGATACAGCTAGTGCAATTGTTAATGCGGCTGATATAATTGCTCCTAAAGAGCCAATTAATAAACAAGTACCATTTTGGCATACACAAGCATTTTCAGATCTTTTAGCTGATAAAATAATTACAATTAAAAAGATTAGAAATAATGCTGAAAGACCAATAATTGTGTATAATAATGCAACGATTCCTGTTACTACTGCAGGGCTATAGAATACACCAGCAAGAATTGCTAATATCAATGAAACAATTGCAGAAACAATGCATCCATTACAAATCCTTTTGCATCCCATATAATCATCCTCCTTTATAGGTTTTTATTTCCTATAGTATATTATATGAAATACTTTCTCTTTTGTTCTTGTATTATCTTTCCTTTTTTTATTAAGATACCATATATAGCTTTTTATACATATTATAATTTTTAATTATTTTTCTTACATATAAATTTGTTTCTTTAAATGGTATATTTTCTATATTGCTACCATCAGGTTTAATTGTGCCATCTTTTATCCACTTTTCAACATTGCCTATACCAGCATTATATGCTGTAAAAGCAAGAATATAATTTTGTTTATAATAATCTAACAATGAGTTAAAATAATTAAGTCCTATTTTCAAATTAACCTCTGGATAATATAATTTTTCTTTTGAAAATTCAATACCTAATTTTTGAGCCTGCTCTTTTGCTGTATTTTCCATAAGCTGCATTAGCCCAATTGCGCCGCTTTTAGACTCTACCTTTTCATTAAAATTACTCTCTGTTTTTACAATTGCAAATGCAAGCATTGGGTCAATTTTAAGTTCCTCAGAATATTGATAAATATATTCTTCATATTTTTTAGGATAAAAATATGATACTATTTTTTTATTTATATTGAAATTATTAATTATACCTAAAAGTATAATAACTAATATTATTAATACAATGATGCTTTTTTTCAATTTTCTCTCCCATCTTTATGTTGAAAAGTTGGTTTGCAAACATTATGCATTATCTATTATTTTGCACTATACCAGTTATCCGCTTCAGATACATCTACTTCTAATGGAACATTTAATTTCATTGCATTTTCCATTGATTCCTTTAATAATTTAGCTACCTCTTCTTTTTCTTCTAATTTAACTTCCAAAAGTAGTTCATCGTGTATTTGCAATAATATCTTTGAACTTAAATTTCGATTTTTTAATTCTTTATATAATTTTATCATAGCAATTTTCATAATATCTGCAGCAGTTCCCTGTATTGGTGCATTTATTGCAACTCTTGATCCAAATTGCCTTACCATAAAATTATTTGAATTAAGCTCTGGTATATACCTTCTTCTGTTGAATAATGTTTCTACATATCCGTTTTCTTTTGCAAAATTCTTTATATTCTCCATAAATTCTTTTATTTGTTGATATTGATCTAAATATTGTTCTATATATGCTTTGGCTTCTTTTCTTGAAATGCCTAATTCCTCACCTAATCCAAAATCGCTTATTCCATATACGATACCAAAATTTACAGCTTTTGCATCTGTTCTTTGTTTATGTGTTACCTCTTCTAAAGGAACATTAAAAACTTTAGATGCTGTTTGTTTATGAATATCTTCATTATTATTAAATGCATTTATCATATTTTTATCATTTGAAATATGAGCTAATACTCTTAGTTCAATTTGAGAATAATCGGCATCCATAAACACATATCCATCTTGTGCTTTAAATACTTTCCTAATTTGTTTTCCTAAGTCAAACCTAGTAGGTATGTTTTGTAAGTTAGGATCAGAACTACTAATTCTTCCTGTTGCTGTAACTGTTTGATGGAAATATGTGTGTATTTTATTATCATTTTTATTAATATAAGGTATTAAGCCTTCTACATAAGTAGAATTTAATTTTACAATTTGTCTGTATTCTAATATTTTTTCAATAATTATATGTTCACTTTTTATTTTTTCTAATACTTCTACATCAGTTGAATAACCATTTTTAGTTTTCTTAATAGCAGGTAACTTTAACTTGTCGAAAAGAATAGTACCCAATTGTTTTGATGAATTAATATTAAATTCTTCTCCTGCTATTATATATATTTCTTTTGTTAGTTTTTGAATCTCAGATTTTAATGCTTCACCTATTTCGATTAATTCATTTTTATCAACATAAATACCATTATATTGCATATTTGCAAGAACTTCTACCAATGGCATTTCAATTGTTTTAAATAATTCTAATTGATTGGTTTCTTGTAGTTTTGCTAATGTCTCTGGATATATTTTTCCTATTACATAAGAATAAATATATGCTTTTTGTATTTCATTTTCTTTAGATTCATTTGCTGAATCAAATAAATTAATTTGTTTTTCCTCTACTTTATTATATGAACCAATATCTAATTTTAAATAATCTATTGCTAATTTTTCTATATTATATCTATTATCAGCAGGATTAATTATATAACAAGCTATTTCTATATCATAAGCTAAATTTGAAGGACATATTCCATTTTCCTTTAATAAGATATAATCTATTTTTTGTTTATAGCCTATTTTTTCGACTTCAGTATCTTCAAAAATATCTTTTAATAATTCTATATTATCTTTTACCATCAAGTTAATAAAATAACACATATTATTTTTTTCTCGGTAAATTGATATGCTTTTTATTTTTTTGTTTATAACACTTTTTTCATTGTTTTCTTCTGTATCTATATAATAGATTAGTTTCTTTTCTTTTTTTATTTCTTCTATAGTTGATTCAATTTCTTCTTTTGTTTCTAGAACCTTTTTTTGAAACAACTCTTCATTATTTGCAAGATTTTCTTCATCTTGATTCATAGCAAAACGTTCTATAAATCGATTAAACTTTAAATACTTAAATAAATTATATACTTCTTTTTGATTCCATTCTTGTCGTTTTAAGTCTTCTAACTCTTCTTCAATAGGTGCTTGTCTGTCTATTGTACCAAGTTCTTTTGATAAAAATGCCAATTCTTTATTTTGTGTTATTTTTTCTTTTAATTTTCCTTTTATATCAATTAATACATCATTTTTTTCTACTTGTTCATACAAATTTTCTAATGTTTTATAATGCTTTATTAAACTTAAAGCTGTTTTTTCACCTACCCCTGGAACTCCTGGAATGTTATCTGAATTATCACCCATTAGTCCTTTTACATCTATTAATTGATTTGGTTCTATTCCATATTCTTCAATTACTCTTGCTTTATCGTAATCTTCATTTTCTGTTTTTCCCATTTTAGTTCTTGGAATTCTAACTGTTACTTTATCACTTGTTAATTGGAATGTATCTCTATCTCCAGAAAGAATTGTAACATCTATTCCTTGTTCTTCTGCTCGTTTAGATAAAGTACCTAAAATATCGTCGCCTTCATAGCCTTGCTTTTCTAGTATTTTAATATTCATTGCTTTTAAAATATCTTTAATAATAGGCATTTGTACTGCAAGTTCATCTGGCATACCGTGTCTATTTGCTTTATATTCTTTATATATTTCGTGTCGCTTGGTTGGGCCTTTTAAATCAAATGCAACGCCTAAATAATCCGGCTTTAAATCTTCTTCTATTTTAAATAATATAGTTAAAAATCCATATACAGCATTTGTATAGGTTCCATCTGATGTTTTTAACATATTATTACTCATAATACCATAAAAGGCTCTATTCATAATACTATTTCCATCTACTAAAACTAAACGTGACATAAGATAACTCCTTTTATTTATAATTTAACAACAATTATATCTTCAAATTCTTTTATATAATTTTCTTTTGGATAACTTTCCATATCTTCAGCTAATTCTCTTCCTCTTTCATATTGTTCATCTGTTGGTCTTTTAAAATAATATCCTAGTGAATTTATAAATTTTATTAATTCATAAGAATTATCATCAAATGAAAAATTGGCCCACCAAATTACAGATAATCCATTGGATTGAGCTCCTATTTGTGGTCTTAACTGAAATCCCTGATCTGGTTCTCCTGCAAATACAATTGGTTTTGTTAAATCGTTTGCTTTCTTTTTTATATCTTCTGCTATTTGATATGCCTGTTTTAAATCTCTTTGAGATTTTACATAGTCGCTATAAAACCACTGGTTCATATCTTTGGTTTGCCACAAAATTAATAGTGTAATTAAAATAATAGCTATTGGTTTAACATATTTCTTTTTAGATAATATATAATAGGAAACTGTAAAAATAGCAGCTACCATCAATCCCCAAGATGTACAAGTTCTATACAATATTGCTATGCATTGTAAAATAGATAATGCAATATTCGAAAATAACATTAGAATATAGACATTAAAAATCATAATGTTTTTACGTTTAATCGAAGACATTATAGATATAATTAATCCTATTATTCCTGCTATAATAAATTCTAATACAGGAAAATACATTGTTTTACTAAATATATAAAACTTAATATTTCCTATTATAATATTTATTCCTGTTTCTAAGCCATTTTTAAACCAATATATTGTTCTTCCGCCACTTAACTCGTTTTTTATACCTATAAAATATAAGAGATATAATATAGTATAATTTAGAAAAATAGAAACAATTAATATACTTATTCCGATTCCAAAAAATTTTAATACATCTTTATCTTTTTCTTTATATTTAATTATTCTAATCATAATGCACATTAGTAATCCCACCAAAAAAGTTTGGCAACAAGCTTCATATAAAGATATAGAAAATGCAAAAATAACAATAAGAGGTAAATAATATCTAAACTTTAAGTGATTATATACTATCTCATATATTGCAAATAGTACAGCAAAAGTTAATAAATTTCCTAAAAATAGTGCCAAATTACTTGCTTGAAAAATAAATGGTTCATTAATTAAGGAATAAGATATGTAAAGACAAGAAAATATGAGTGACAAAACAATATCATTTTTTCTTATATTTCTTCTTATAAATGAACTTATTAAGATAGCAGTAGATACAATAATTAAAACAGTTAGTAAATCTAACCAAAACGGAGTAAAGCTTGTTAAATTAAGTAATTTGTACAAAAAATAGCTTCCCCACCTTCCTGCTGCTATCATATTTTTACTAAAAAATTCTCCATAATATCTATCTAGTGCTGTATCATCCATTCCTATAGAACAATGCGTAATTGCAAATCCATACGCTAAAATTGATACAATAATAATTGAAAATAGGTATTTTTTACTACTAATTAATTCTTTTAATTCCTTTTTGTATTCTTCAATTATATTTTTCATTTTATTTTCCTTTCTGCAATCCATATATTTCTTATTGTGTACGCAGATATTTTATTTTGTTAAATTAAAAATCTATTTTTCTCTAAATAATACACTACTGAAAACTATATTAATTATTTTTTAAATTCTCTGCTTTATACACATTATATCCTTCATATCTATAACTTGCATCAATTCCTTTCATATAGACATCTCTATCATTTATTTTATCAGTTAATGCATTTTGCAATAAAATTTTTATTTCTGTATTTTTAATTGGACTTCTTTCCATTGCAAGTAAATAATCTTCTTTATCTATTTTACTCCAATCAATAACTTTACCAAGTGCTTTTTTTAAAATCATATCAAGCCAAATTCTTGCACTTCTTCCGTTTCCTTCTCTAAATGGATGCGCAATATTCATTTCAATATATTTTTCAACAATTTCATCAAAATTTGATTGTGGCATTTTATCTATTTTTTTTAATATTTCTTCCAAATACATTGCTGAAGCAAATCTAAAGTTACTTTTAGAAATGTTTTCTGTCCTTATTTTCCCTGCAAATTCATATATATCTTCAAATAAATATTTGTGAATTTGAGATAATCCTTGAAATGTTCCAACTTCAAATTCGTCTAATTTTCCAGTTTCAAATAATTCTATTGCTTTTAATTTTGTAATTCTTTCCTCCTCTTTAGCAAGTTCTACTTCATTATCTAAATCTAACTTATTTTTTAATAACATATATTTTCCCCCTTTACAAAACATTTTATTGTTTTCTGATTTTACATTCTTTAACTGCGTCGTAAATACCTATCCTCCTCTGAAAAAATACATCCACAATATTTTTGCATATATAAGCCTAATTCTCTTGCTTTAGCTTGTCCTTCTCTAAATCCAACTCGAAAATCTCTATATAAAAATTGAATATCGTATTTTTTAGCTAAATTTTCACAAATTCTTTTTATTTCCTCGTGTTTTTGATATGGGCTTACGAAAAGTGTTGTAGTAAAGCAATCAAATCCATTTTCTTTTGCATATTTTACTGTTTGTTCTAATCTTACAGGGTAACAATAATTTGAACACCTATTTTCTAAATCTCCTACCACATTTTTGCAAAATTCATCTAATCCATATTCATCATTTATAATTAAATTTACATTAATATTTTCTGAATATTGCTTTAATGTATCTCTTCTTGTTTTATATTCTATGTAAGGATGTATATTAGGATTATACCAATAAAGTGTTGGCTCTATACCCTCTTTTCTTAAACTGTCAATACAGTATACGCTACAAGGTGCACAACACGTGTGCATTAATAATTTCATAATATGTCCCTTCCTTTAATCTATCTTTTCTTTTATAATATATTTTGGTCTATTCTTTATTTCCAAATAAATTTTAGATATATATTCTGACAATATTCCAATTGTTAATAATTGAATTCCTCCCATAAAAAGAACAGCTGTAATAATTGAAGCGTAACCCGGAACATCTTTACCATAAATAACTGTTTGTAATATAATTACTAACACACATATAAATGAGAAAAATGAAATAAGCACTCCAAGTATAGTAGATGTTTTTAATGGTGCAGTAGTAAATGAAACAAATCCTTCTATGGCATAAGAAAATAATTTTTTAAAACTCCATTTAGACGTTCCTTTTTCACGTTTTATATTTTCTATTTCTATATATTTCACATTAAATCCAACCCAATTAAAGATTCCTTTAGAAAATCTATTATATTCTTTTAAACTTAAAATAGATTCTACTACTTGTCTTGTCATCATTCTAAAATCTTGGCTTCCTTGTTGAATATTAATGCCATCAAATTTTTTCATAATATTATAGAAAAGTTTTGAAAAGGCGCTTCTAATAACTTGCTCTCCTCTTCTATCCTTTCTAATTGTTGTAACAACATCAAATCCGCTCTTCTATTCCAGCTATCATTTCTAGAATTTTTTTAGGTGGATGTTGTAAATCCGCATCCATCACCACTACCAAATCTCCTTTAGAATTTTGCAATCCTGCATATATGCCAGATTCTTTACCAAAATTTCTTGAGAAACTGATAATCTTAATATTTTCATCTATAGATTTTAGTTTTTTTAATTTTTCTAATGTTCCATCATTTGATCCATCATCTATAAAGAGCAATTCATAACAATAATTTTTTATGCTTTTTATAGCATTCATTAATTCTTTATAAAAAGAATCTAATACGTTTTCTTCATTATAACACGGAACAACAACAGAAATTTTTTTCATAATTAATTACCTCATATTTTTATTTTTGTACAATTATATTTATATTTCTTCTTTTATTAATATAATTAAATAGTGGTCTTTCTATAAATTTTTTTCTTGCTTTATCTATTAGAAAGGCTAAACAAAATATGAAAAGAACAACACTTATTTCATAAATCCAAAAATAGTTGGTTTGAATATAATAAGCTATATTTAATTTTTTCCACATAACTTGCCTAACAAGAAAATTATCGTGTAACAAATAGATTCCTAAACTAGATGAAACAATATAATTTATTACTTGATTTGTCCATTCTTTCTTTTTTACAAAAAATACAAATATACTAACAGAAAGTATAAATGAAATAAAGTTATTAATATTTGTTAGGCAAAATAAATTATTTTTTATTTTATAATTAAATAATAAACAAATTACAGTAGTAATCGTTGTAAATATTAAAATATATTTATTATCTTGTATTAATTCTTTTGGTGGGTATTTTTTTATTGTTCCTCCTATTGAGTACAAGCAAGCAAACCATATATAATCTGAATAATATTCTAAAAGAAAGTTTATTGATGGCATTAAACTAAAAGTTAAAATTAAAAATATATCTAGTGTATATATTTGCTTTTTATCTAGGCAATTCAACAATTTATTTAAAAATGGAATAGACAAATATAATAATAAATAAGCCGTTATAAACCCCTCTGAATTAGACATAATTGGGAAAATGGATTTAATAACTAAATCTATATTAATGCTTTTAGGTGATAAAAGGCTAAAAGCTAATAATATTATATATGAATAAAAAATTGTTTCTAAAAATAGTTTTAAAATATTTTCTTTTTTTATCGTTTTATTAATCATATAATATCCGGTAATTAAAATAAATATATTATTAGAAATTCTTCCAAGCACTTGAATAATATACATAATAACACAATTAATATTACCTTCTAAAAATGGAATACTTGAATGAAAAAAAGAATGATGAATAATGATACTAATAATACATAATATCCTTAATAGTTCAATATTACTATTTCTATTATTTTGTTCAATATTATTTTCTTTCATATAACTCATATACCTCTATTATTTCATCTTTTTTATAATTTTATATTTTTTATTTATGCCATTGTTTACTCTAACCAGATAACTTATTTAATTTTTCTAATATATATTTTATATAACTACCATATAAATGCTGGCATTACCAATACATTATCAATATACATTATGTAAGTATTGTTAATTCCTTTATTTCCTTTACTCATTTGTTCAAGATATTTTTCATAAATTTCTTTTGTAACTTTAATTTCTTTTAGATTTTGCATAGTAGCAACATTAAATCCAGAAATAGCTGATTCAAATCCTTTTATTTCATTAATTGTTAATTTATTTTTTGTTTTTATTTGATTAAAATAAATCATATCATCATAATTGGATACTGGTATAATGCAGGCTTCTTTTAATACATATCCATTTTTATTGCACTCTTCTAGAACTGCATTACAATATTCTTTTTCGAGTATATTTTTATATCTAGATTCATTAATTCTAAATAAAAAATTAACCAAATTAATTGATATCCATAAAATAGCAATTAAATAAATACAAACAAAGATCTTATTTTTTCCTTGACTAATTGTATTATTTATATATAGATACAACAATAACATACTTGGAAGCCCACCCAAAATAATGTACATTCTGCCACAATCGAAGCTACTTAATGTTGCCAAAAATATAGAAAAGGATGCAATAATTGTAAACAGTGGTATAAAAAGAATATTAATTAAATTATTTTTATCAGTTTGCCCCATAAAGCATAAATATGATAAAGTTATTATTGCTATTAAAAAGCCAAGAAATACATATGGCTTTAATAATCCACAAGAATAAAAAATTACAGTATTAAAATGGTATATAATGTATAATAAATTACCATAAATATTATTTAAATTGATTCTGCCTTGTGACATACCTATATGAGAACATATAATCTTTACCATTATAATATCAAGAATAACAGCAATTATAGTTATAAACATTACCGTTAAAAATTTTTTGACTAATATTTTATCTGCTTCTTTATTGCGTATAACCATCATATAAATTGAAAATATCATAAAAAAACTTATTGTACCTTGATATGAAATAATACCTGCTATAACAAGTAATGTCGAATAAATAAAGTAATGTTTTTTTCTTTCTATAAGACACTTCGTAGCTAATACAAACAATAAAATACTAAGACTTATAATTATTATTTCTAAAAAATATATTGCCTCTATATACATAAAATTAAATATTAATAAATAGGAAAGCAATAAAACATATAACTCTGTTGTTTTATTTTTGGGTTCTTTTATGTTAATTATCATATTTTTAATAATCATAACAGAAACACAAGAAATAAAGATACCCAATATGGTAAATACAAAATTAACAATTTCAATTGGTAATTTTAATGTATTACATATACTAAGTAATGCAAACATAATAATTCTTCCATCTTTTAAAGACCAGTTTTTGGCATAATTTGCATACCCTTCATCAATAATTTTATAGGTATCTGTTGTATAATGCATTCTTATAAATCCATTACATATCAATAAACTTATTAACAATATTATTAAAAATTCGATTATTACTTTTTTGTTTTTAATAATTTTATTTTTCATCATTTATTTCTCCATCATATAACACAATATATTTATCAAACTCTTTTATAATATAATTATTTTCTTTTAGATTTAATTTACTATCTTTTTTTATAACATACGCTGCTTTTTCTGTTTTTCCTGTTTTATCTGGTATATAAAAGTGATATTTTCCAAATTCTTTTATATTATCAAATCTTCCTATTTTCGTATCATCAAAATATTTTACCGTTTTAACAAATTCATAAGGATTTGTCTGAGTATAGTATAACACATAAATATAAGGTTCCTTAAATGCATATTCCATATATATATCTTTTACTTCCAAATCATCTACATATTTAATTACTTGTTCTATATTATCAACAAATACATAATTTTTTTCTTGTTTTAAAAAATAAGTACCCATAAAACTAATAAATAGTACACTATAAATAAAAATAATTACAATAAAAAACTTCTTATAAGTTTTAAAAATCATATTTATTCCCAATGCAGTATAATATACTAATGGAAAAATTAAAATATTTATTCTATTAATGTTTACCTCTTTAAAAACAAACAATAAAAAGAATGCAACAATAAACCATATATTGAATAAATCTTTATATTTATTTCTATTTTTAAAATTATCAAATAAACCAATTAATGTAAGTGGTAGTGAAATAATATAAAACATACCAAATCCAGGAATATTATTCCATATAAGTCCATCATTTTGCAATAGTAATATTGTAATGCCATTAACAAAATTTCTAATTACATTTTCAAGTAAATTACCTGAAAATAAACTTGTTTGTTCTTCATATCTGTTTACTGGCAATTTAGGGACTGTAAATATTCCAATTTTAAATTCTTGTAAATCAAAAGTATTAACCACTACATATAACATAATAGGCAAAGCAATTATTAAAATAATTAAAAAGCTAATTAAAATATTTTTAAATTTTGCTTTTTTTGTATAAAGCAAATATATGTATAGTATCATACAAAATATTGGCAAGAAAAAATATGATGTTCCATATGCATATCCCGTAATTCCTAGTATAATAGAAGCAATGTAGAAGTAACACGCCTTTTCTTTTTGCATAAATAACACAAGAAAAAATATAGCATATAGAATTAAATCTGGAAAAATATTAGATTCTAATCCCCACCTGCTTTTCATAATATGCCAAGGACAAATCACTAAAAAAGCTAAACCTATTATTGCAAATTTTTTATTTTCAATTTTATCTAATAATTTATACCATATAAACAATGATAAGCATCCTAATAAAACCATAGGCAATCTTGTAGAAATGATATTCAATCCCAATAATTTGACAAATGGAATCATTAAGTAAGAATATAATACATTTTGTCCGCTTCCCCACGCTTCAAGAAAAACTGGAAAAGAATTTCCATTTCTATCTATACCAAAATTCAATATGGAAAATGCTTCATATCCGCTGGAGGCTTCATCAACATTTAATCCCATAGGATATGAGCTTATTCCTATGCTTCTAACTAAACACCCTAATACAATAAGAAAATATGCAATTATATTATATTTATCGCTTTTAATTACTTCTTTTATGTTTTCTTTATTAATTATCTTTTTAATAGGTTCCTTAATAATTATAGTTGGAACCAATATTGAAAACAATATCATTATAAAATTATAAAGCATTTAATTCTCCTTTTACTCATAAATATCGTATACTGCTATTTCACCTATTTTTTCTTTATTATTTTTTACATAGTCAATGATGTTTAAAGGTGTTTGCCAGTTTTTATTAAATTTATCTTTTAAAATTAAATATTTTGTATTATTAGAATTCGTAATTTCTTCAATTATTTTATTTTCTCCATTTTCCCCTAAATTTCCTTTTAAAAGTAAATCATAATTTTTATTATACTTATCAATTGGAATCATATAAATTGCTGCAGATGCATCTAATATTTTTACATTCTGATTATTGATAATAAATTCATCTATTTTCTTAATTTCTGTTTCTAGGTTTTCTGAAATTGGAATATAGCAAAAATGGTTAAGTTTTGATGTTTTATCTATATTTTTAAAATAGTGGTTATAATTTAAATAAGATAGATAAATTATAGTCAATATCATTACATACACAGCATAATATATGAGTGGAAAAAAGATATCTCTTATTATTTTTTTCTTTACTATTTTATTAAACACATAATTTATAAGCTTGCAGATTTCGTATAAAATTAGCATAATTGTTGGTAAAGCTCCTATTAAGAAATGTATTTTATCTGATATTGGAAAGCACACAACAAACATAGCCAAGCCATAAACTAACAAAAAATATATTGTTTTATCTTTATCTAATATAACAGATTTTATCCAAGCATAAACAAACGTAAATGGTACTAATACGCTTAACGCTCCTACGATACTCCAATTAACTAAATTTTTATATGAAATATAATTACTGAATCCAGCTACACCTTTAATTGTATAGCTTATAAAATCTCCAAAAGCATTGTTTACCAATAAATATACAATCATACAAATAACAGGAATACAAATTCCAATTATTCTAAATATAAATGACCTTAGATATGTTTTAAATTCTTCCTTATTTTTTACAAATACTAACTTATTTCCAAGTAAAGCAATACATATAAAAATACCTGTTGTTTGCTTTAATGTTATGGTTAATCCTGCTAAAATCCCTAAGAAAAAATCTGTTTTCTTATTGCTTTGTATAAATATTTTACTTTTTTGATATGATTTTATTTCATAATATATAATAATTAGGGTTATCAATAAAGTGGCATAATTATAATCTATACAAAACAAATCCTTAAATAAATAAGATATAAGAAAAGTTAAAATAACAGCTAACTCTTTTTTTATATTAAGCTTAATGAACAATTTATACATCATATAGATAATTGCAGAACATAAAAGTGCTGCTAAAATTCTGAATACAATTAATTGATTAGTAAATATTTTTAATATTATTCCTACAATTAATGGCAATAATGGCATTTGCAACATACTAAAATCTTTATAGGGTATTAACCCATCTGCCACATTTCTTGCAAAGTTATAATTCCATATTTCATCTAAATCACTTATTGGATTTAATAATACAATGGATAGTATGCAATAAAATATTAATATAAATAATAAAAAATTATATATCCTTTCCCTTTTCATTTTTCTCCTAGTCAACATTTATTTTTTTATCTATTATATATTCTGGTCTACCTTTACTTTCATCATATATTTTTCCAATATATTCTGCAATTAACCAAATGGAAAGTAACTGCATTCCTCCTAAGAATGTAATTGTTACCATTAGTGAAGTCCAACCTGCCGTTAATTGATTTAAGTTAAATATATACGAAATAATAGCATAAACTAAAATAACTATTGAAATAAAGACAGAAATTACTCCTAGAATTCCTAGTATTTTCAACGGTTTCGTTGAAAAACTTGTTATTCCATCTGATGCTAATTTTAGCATTTTTTTAAATGGATATTTTGTTTTACCGGCATATCTTTCTTTTCTTTCATATTCTAATGGTGTTTGTTTAAATCCTACCCAACTAAATAGACCTCGTAAGAATTTATTATGCTCAGGTAATGAATTAATTACATCTACAACTTTTCTATCTGCTAATCTAAAATCGCCTGTGTCTTTTGGTATTTCAACATCTGACAATCCATTTAATACTTTATAAAACATTTTAGCAGTAAATAATTTAAAAGCGGTTTCACCTTTTCTCGTTTTTCGTTTAGCATAAATAACGTCATTTCCTTTTTCCCATAAACTCACCATTTCTTCTATTACCTCTGGTGGGTCTTGCATATCTGCATCCATAATAACTACTGCATCACCTGTTGTAAATTTCAAACCTGCTGTTACTGCTGCTTGATGTCCAAAATTTCTAGATAATGATATTACTTTAACTTTTAAATCATTTTTAGCAATTTCTTCTAATATTTCCAAAGTTTTATCTTTACTTCCATCATTTACAAATATTATTTCATAATCAAATTGCTCTAGTTTTTTTAATACATTTTCTGTTCTATTGTAGCATTCCATTGCGACTTCTTCTTCAAAATACATTGGAATAACAACTGAAATTTTTTTCATTTTCTATTTTCCCCTTTATTACTTACTAAATTCAATTCCTATATGTTTATAAGCTGGTTCTAATGCTATTCTTCCTCTTGGTGTCCTAGAAAGAAAACCTATTTGCATTAAATATGGTTCGTATACGTCTTCTATTGTTTCTACTTCTTCTCCAATTGTTGCAGCTAAGGTTTCAACTCCAACTGGTCCACCTGAATATTTCAAAATTATAGTCTCTAGCATTTTTCTATCTATTTCATCTAGTCCAAGTTCATCTATTTCGAGTTTATTTAGCGCTATTTTCGCTAATTTTAAGTTAATATTTCCATCACCTAAAACTGCTGCATAATCCCTAACTCTTTTAAGAATTCTATTGGCAATTCTTGGTGTTCCTCTTGAACGTCTAGCAATCTCCATAGCTGCTTCATCATCTATATCAATTTCTAAAATTCTGCTTGACCTTTTTACAATTGTTTTTAAATCATCAGGTTTATATAAATCTAATCTTTCAACAATACCAAATCTGTCTCGAAGTGGTGTAGTAAGAGAACCTACCCTTGTTGTTGCACCAATTAGGGTAAATTTAGGTAAATCTAGTCTTATAGATCTAGCACTTGGTCCTTTTCCAATTATAATATCTAATGTATAATCCTCTAAAGCTGGATATAATATCTCTTCAACACTTTTATTTAACCTATGTATTTCATCAATAAATAAAACATCAAACTCATTTAAATTCGTAAGCAATGCTGCTAAATCTCCTGGTTTTTCAATTGCTGGACCAGAAGTAATTTTTATATTTGAGTTCATTTCATTAGAAATAATATTGGAAAGCGTAGTTTTTCCTAATCCTGGAGGCCCATAAAGTAGAACGTGGTCTAGTGGTTCTCCCCTTTTTTTAGCTGCCTCTATATAAACTTTCATATTTTCTTTAACTTTATCTTGTCCAATATATTCGTCCAAAGTTTTTGGTCTTAATGACCTTTCTAATCTTTCCTCTTCTATATCTTCTAACTCTGGGCTAATTAATTTGTTATCTTCCACAAAAATCACCATAGTTATTATATATATAAATAAAAAATATTGCAACAAAAAATAAAGGAAAAACTACATTTTACTCTTGTTTTTGTGTTATATTAAATTCAAATATTATTTACGCTTAAAACGTTATTAAATAATGAATTTAAAAAAATTCCATTTTTTTAAATTTTTTTTCATAAAACTATTGAAAAAGTATAAACTATAGTATATAATAATAAACGTTGATGCGAAACAAAGAAAAACATTCCTCGTTAGCTCAGTCGGTAGAGCGCACGGCTGTTAACCGTGATGTCGTAAGTTCGAGCCTTACACGAGGAGCCATAAAGAGAAATACATTTCAATGTATTTCTTTTTTTAATGGTTA